>CACWLH010000061.1 GCA_902761625.1 uncultured Erysipelotrichaceae bacterium | reverse complement strand
TCTGAGAAGTCAGAACCTGAGTGAAGAGGAGATCTTCGCAATGCTGGATGAAGCTTATCCGGACAGGAAAGACACAATCAGAGAAATCATGAAGGCATAGAATCATCAGCGGTCAGATCATTGCGGTCCGGCCGTTTTCTTCTGCATTTCCATGAGAAAAGCGCCTGCATGGCAGACGCATTTGCGAATCATTGAATTCTTTTTCTCATTGGTTCAGCACCTTTCCATACATCAGAAGGGAAATGTAGTAAATAAGCAGCGCTGCCAGCTTCATGAGAAAACCGCTGTCAGTCAGGATGTTGAAAACCATAAAGATATCGCTGCATGCGAACACTGCCGCTGCCATGAATACGGAAGTGCCCAGCGGTTTTGAGAAGATCATGGTTGAAAACAATATTGCCGCATATGCGTTGATGCCGATTCCCGCCGGGGCCTTTGTTTCATAACGAAGGCAAAATCATACAGAAGATGACCGATGGCGAAGGCGGCGCCGCCGATGACAAAGTTCAGATTGATGCACACATCCGCAATCAGTCCGAAGATGATGGCAATGACGATGATCATGCTGAAACGGCTTCTGTGATTCAGATATCCGTTCAATGCGTAAAGAACAGTCGCCAGGGAGGCACAGAATTTCAATATCGCCGCACCGCTCAGATCAAGCGGATATGCATTCTGTACATAACGCACCGCAAAAGCGCTGAAACATACCGGAATCAGAAATGACACAAACAATGCCGCATCAGAGCGGATCATCTGTTTTCTTGCGGCAATCCAGGCCGCAATATTCAGAAACAGTGATACGGCAGTTAAGATCAAGACAAGAGTATTCATGAGAGGTTCTCCGTTATTTTCATTGTATCCCTGTATACGAAAAAAGCAGATGCTTTGAATCACATCTGCTCTTAAATGATTTTCAGGTATTGAAAATGACCGGATCAGGCAGCCGCTTCTTTCATGGCAGCGCGTGTCTCCCTGATATAGGAATTGGTGTTGAATGCATATAACAGCTGTGCTGTCATGGCAACCCAGATCAGAGGTTCGCACCAGCAGACCGCGTCATATCCGAATTTCGGAATGAAGATATAGACGAAGAGGATCTTTCCGATGAGCTCGATGACTGAGGAAATCATCGGGATCAGCTTGGAGCCGATGCCCTGAAGAGCGAATCTTGTCTGGATCAAAACACCGAGCACCGCATAGAAGGGACCGACGATATAAAGCATCTTGGAGCCGTTGCCAATGATGACGGGGTTGGTGCTGCCGGAAATCATGGATACAAGTTTCGGAGCAGTTAAGAAGAGAATGGCGGAGACGATGGCAGCCATGACAAAGTCATAGATATAGACACTGCGCATGGCCTTGAGGATTCTGTCTCCCTGGCCGGCACCCTTGTTCTGGGAAATGAAGGCGCTGACTGCCACGCTCATGGAAATGAACGGCATATTGCACAGCATGTAGAGCTTTCTTGCGGCCACATGTCCGGCGATGATCTCTGTGCCGAGGCTGTTGATGCCTGACTGCAGGATGATGGAGCCGACGGAAACGATGGAGCCCATGAGCGCCATCGCATAGCCCTGGCCGCCCACATCGCTGTACAGTTCCCTGTCAAACGCGAAGTGGCGTGCTTCGGGAACGAGCACCTTTGTGTTTTTCAGAATATAGAGAATGCACAATACAACCGAAACACCCTGGGCGGCGACTGTCGCAATGGCGGCACCGGCAACACCCATATGGAAGGTTGTGATGAAGAGAATGTCGAGAACGATATTCAGCAGGGAGGAGATGATCAGGAAGATCAGCGGCATGACCGAGTTACCGATCGCTCTTAACATGCTGGAAGCCAGGTTGTAGGCAAACATGACCACCAGACCCAAGGCAATGATATGAATGTAGGTATGGGACTCCTCGATGATTTCAGCCGGTGTGTGGATGAGTTCAAGAAGGGGACGCAGACCAATGACGGCGAGCAGGGTCAAAACAGCGACAGTGACCACACCGATCAGGATGGAAGAGGCTACCGCCTTTTTCATGCGGTCCGGATCGCCGGAGCCGAAAGCGCGTCCGCAGACGATTGAGAAACCGGAACCTAAGGAGTTGCAGAAGCTGACCATCATTTCAAATACCGCCGCGCAGGCGCCGATGGCAGCCAGTGAGTTCTCACCGAGATAGTTTCCGACGATGGCGGTATCCACCGCGTTGTAAAGCTGCTGGAAAATGTTGGAGATCAGGATCGGGATCATGAAAATGACCAGTGACTTCATGATCGGTCCGTGCAGTAAATCAACCTGTGTTTTCTGTTTCATCTGTTTTTACCCCTTTGACTCTTCAGAAATGTTATAGATGCCGATGGAGAATAATCCTCTTCTGCGGCAGGTGTTTAAATCATGGATGTGGATCAGTGTGGGCATATGCCTTGCGGGTATGGAAGTGCTGATGAGCGGTGCTTCATTCACGCAGTCGCTTGCCCATCCGATGATCTTCGGATTGAGAATGGCAGAGACCGACTGGATCATTTCCGCCAGCAGAAGGGAAGGATCCATCTTTTTCTTTTCTTCCATATCCGGCAGATAGCGCACTTCCCCGGCGGCGTGAGAGAAGCCGTTGTAAAGTCTTCCGTTGATCAGGATGCCGCAGCCGAAGATGCCGTTTTCCGCCTGGTATATGACCGCGATATCAGCGTTATGAGGATGATCGGCAGAAAAACCGATCGCCGCCACGTTGACATCATTTTCAATGACGTAGGGGATGTGATATTCCGCTTCAATCCAGCTGCCGATGTCCATGCGGAAGATTTCACCGTTGGTGATGACGCCTTCCTCGCAGATGCCCGGTGTGCTGATCAATATCATGTCCGTGTCCGGATATGCACACATCATGGATGAGATTTCCTCATGAAGATAGGTGCCATCCATCTCTGCAAAGCTGCGGATTCTGACATCCGTTTCGGTTCCTTTGAGATTCATCCGCCAGCTGCGTGAGGAGAAGCCGTTATGTTCACGTCTGACATCAATGGCCAGAAAGTGTCCGAATTCCTCATTGAGCGCATAGCGGTGCGTCTTTCTGCCCACCGTTTTTCCGGTTTTTTCATACAGGCCGATTTCACCGCTGTCTTCAAGCGCGCGGAAGGCATTCACCGTGCATCCGTGTGAAAGCCCGGTCATTTTTTTGACTTCATTGACAGACAGGCTTTCATTCAGATAGAAACATCTGCGCACCGTCTGAATATTTCCGCTTTTGAGATCGCTCGTGCTTGCCATATGTATCTATCTTAAGAACCGGACTTCAATCCGTCAATAAAAAAGTCACAAAATGACTAAATTATATTCGCAGGCAGGAAACAGCCCATACTCTCCGCAGGGGGAGAACTTATGAGAGCATCGAAGAGAATGAAAAAATGAGGCATGCCAACACACAATGTGCAGGCATGCCTCATATTTCCGGGTGTGAATCAGATGATGTGATGAAGGATCAGATCATGCTTTGGCGAGCAGACGCGCTTTTTCCTTCTCATACTTCTGCAGGGATGTATCCTCTGTGTATCCCCATTCATTCTTCAGAAGGTCAATGATCCTCTGGCAGGTATCGGCTGCTTTGCGGTAATTGCCCGTGATCTCATAAATATCCGCAATGGCCATCAGTTCATCGATATAGCGCGGGCGTCTCGGCGAATTTTCAAAGGAACGCTCGTAAAGTCCGATGGCTTTTTCATAATCGCTTTTTCCGGCATAATACTGCGCGGCTTCAAACAGGCAGACATAGTCTTCAGGGTTTTTCGCCAGAAGTTCTTCCATGATCCCGTCCGCGGTTTTTTCATCAAAACGGGCCAGTGCGATATGCGCACGGTAGACCTGAACCATCACGGGTCTTGCGTCGGGAAGACGGCTGATCCGTTCCAGATATTCTTCCGCTTCATCCGCGCGGTGATCCGCGATCAGATTGTCCAGCAGATACAGATAGGGCAGACGGACTTCCGGATTTTCTTCGACGATCTCACGCCAGAATTCAATGGCATTTCTGTGATTGCGCATGTTCCAGTCCCAGCATGCATGGCCTTCCGTCTTGTTCAGAATCCACTGGCAGTCCTTTTCTGCGGGAGCCATCCGGATGACGTCTTTGGCATATCCGGCTGCTTTGGCGCCGCACGAATTCATCCGGTGCCAGTAAAGATATGCGATGAGGCTTGACGCCCGCTGTCTGTTCTGCTCATCCTCAAGCTGTCCCTTCAGGAAATCCTCGTATTCCCGGAAGAGATCATTCGAAAGTTCCTCTGTGATATCCAGGCTGTTTTCAATGCGGTTCATGCGCTGCTCTTTTGTTAAGTCAAACAGATCATCAATACTGACACCGAAGATCTCCGCCAGAAGGGGAAGCGTCGTGATGTCCGGCATGGCCACGGCATTTTCCCATTTGGATACGGACTGCGCACCGATTCCGAGTTTTCCCGCCAGCTGTTCCTGTGTCAGGCCGGCTTTGAACCGCAGCTGTCTGATTTTCTTTCCCAGTTCCATAATTACCTCCGTAACGTGTGTTCTTTTTGTTTACAAACGAATCATACAGTGTCATTCCATACCATACAATAACGCAGAATGCGGATGATCACGCCTGATGGTTGAGCTGAACTGAATGAAAAAGGCGCCTCACTCTGAAGCGCCTCCTTCATGGTCTTCTCCTCACAAATCAGCTGTACTGAATTCACTCACTTCCGGTTTTCTTCGATGATTGCCTTCAGTTTAAGTCCGCAATGCACAATCAGATATACGTAGATGACAAACAGGATGCCAAAGACGGCTGCGAAGAAACCGCTGAGTCCGCTCATCTTTCCGTTAACGGCATTGAGCAGATTGGGCACCACGATGCATAAGAAGATGATTGCGACCGGCACCAGCCTTGTCTTTACGACATGCGCGGCCATATCCGCTCTGCTTTCATCATCGGAAAACAGCTGTTCCTCTCCATCCGCTTCCTCAGCGGGTTTGCGGAAATACAGCCAGCCGATCATCTTATCCACAAATTCCCAGCCGAAATCCTGCGCCATTGAGATGAACTGCGCGTCTTTTTCATTGTTGCTGAAGTCCATCCGGTATATGACATCTTCGGGTTCGCATTCCTCGAATGTGTAAATTCCGGGCGGAATTACTTTTACCAGTTTCAGACCTTCGTTATGCATTTTCCGCAGCCAGATTTCCTCGTCTTCATAATCCGCTATGGTGAAGAATCTGAATTTTGTTTCAGTCATGGATATATTCTCCTTTGCTGTTAAGGTACAGCCGTTCAATCCGTTTCAGTTCGGTTTCCAGGACTTCCTGTCCCAGTTCCGTGATCACATATAGCTTCCGCTTATCTTCTTCCCCATAGAAGACGATCAGACCGTCATTCTCCATTTTGGAAAGGGTGCCGTACATGGTGCCTGCACCGATGGAGATTTCTCCGCCGGTCATTTCTTTCACCTGACGGGCAATGCCGTATCCGTGATTGGGGATCTGCAGACACAGCAATATATAGAATCCCGATTCACTCATCGGCGCATAAATTCTTCTGATCCGCTGATCCATAACACCTCCTGACTATCTCAGTTCGATATATCGTACCTCGATATACATAATATATCGAAGTGCGATATAGATGTCAAGACTTCGGTGAAGATACCTTTCCAAAAACGGATGCATAATCCGCAGCCGGGTGGTATCATAATTGACGCTTGTGTCATGGGGAAAATCCACTGACACGAAACAGCTGCCGGCACTTTGTTGTGTACGGTGATTAGAAAGCAGAGGATGATTCAATGGCTGTTGTACAGACACTTCTTACACTTGCAATACTCGGAATTCTTTATTACCGGATGATCATGCGGGAAAAACCCGAACAGATCGGATGGCTTCAGGCGCTCGTTCCGATCGGACTCGGTGCGGTATCACTGAGTATTTCCTTTTATGTGCTGATCGGCGTGGCATCATTAATGAATTCTCTTGGAATCAGCGCAGGCAGTGCGAACAATTTCATCAAATCCATGATGTTTGCATTTCTGATGGCGGGAGCTCCCGAAGAAATCGCCAAGCTGATATTCATGGTGATCGCGATTTTCCTGTTCCGCAAAAAGATCAGAAATGTCTATGAATATATTCTGATCGGCGCTGCCATCGGCATCGGCTTCACGCTGCCGGAGGAATTCGGATACGGCGATGTGGAGGCACAGGCGATCTGGATCAGAATGCTGACAGTTGCCGGACACATGATCTATGGCATTATCATGGGCGGATTCATCGGTCTTGCCCAGCACAAAAAGAAAATCGGACAGCCGCGTTTCCTGCAGTATGTGCTTGCCGTCTGCGTTCCGGTTCTTCTTCACACACTGTATGACGCATGCACATCCAACAACCTGATGATGATCAGTGAAGACTCAGCTGAATCGGATTCGGGCATCATGCTCGGTCTCATCGCAGTTGCGGTGCATTTCATTCTGCAGATTGTTGTTCTCGTCGTACTGAAGAAGAATACGGAAAAGTACTGCGAAATGACTTTGCTCTAAGGAAGTATTGCAAAACAGAATCAGCCAAATGAAAGATCAGGGAAATTCAAATCCCTGATCTCTTATTTTTTCTTTGCTTCTTTGTATACGGAAGGAAAGATCTTCGGATCCATATCGTCAAAGCATTCATACATTTCTTGAATCAGCTTGCGGAATGAGGCATCTCGGTTGTGGCAGACACGGACCAGTTCCCTGATCAGTCCGTTCATATCAGGCATTTCAAGTGTTTTTTCCAGATTGTGCTGATCTCTGGTTTTGGAATAGGTGATCAGAGCGCGCAAAATTTTTTCAATCTCTTTCTGATCCGCTTTTCTCAGATCATCCATGCACAGCTCATTGAGTGCTGTTGTAATGAAAAACGGATCGCCGGTTTCCGCAAAGTCAAAATGCCGAGGAATGATTCTGTCAATCAGCTCAAAGAATATATCCGAGTTGACCCATTCTTTCTCATGTTCGGAATCGAGAATATCACCGTACTGTTTATAATAAGCATCAAAGAGTGCTTCGGTATCTTTCACACGTGCGTAATCCTCAATGAGTCTTTCCTCACTGAATTCAATGCCGAGTTCCTTCAATGCGCTGTAATATTCTTCATCGGCGCTGCCATAGCGCTTTTTAACCAGGTCCATGCCTTTTTCAAGATGATTCAGCATCTCCTGTTTTGTCATCTGTTTCTCACTCATAGTTACTTCCTTCTGTCTGTACCTCATTATTATATGCGTATATTCATCGGTTTTTACGACTTTGTGAGGTGATGTGTCCGCGGCTGTGCTTAGTATATCTGTCCGTGGCACAGAGAAGACAAGCAAACATCTTGAAATACTATAACAAAGGGATCAACACAATGAAGAGACTGAAAAAGCGAAAAGAGGCATGTCTTCTGTTTCTTCATGATCTGAGCATTCCATGTCAGAACAATCCTGCGGAACTGATTGCAAGAAAAGAGAAAATGCATTCCAAGCAGTCCGGCGGATACAGAAGTGCAGAATACTCCCAGTATCATTGCGATGTGTTATCCGTTATTGAAAGCAATAAGACGATGGGAATCAGCAGGTACGACACCATACTTGGTGTATTCAAAAGGCGCTGAGAAGTATACTGCTTATGCAGTACTTCTTCATAGTGCCTTTACTATGCCTATTTATCGGCAGGGCCTGAACTGTAACCTGTGGAGCAAAAAAAGTTTTTTACTGGCGTATTTTTTGCCATGGCCTTTATCGGACACTTTAATCGACCATAGAGAGACAGGCGAGAGACAAGCTCGTTGACCCTGCAGCAACCCCCCCTCAATCCGGGGAAAGGTGCTAAAGCTTGCATGATGGGAAGTGTTGTTTCATTTTATTCTCCTTTGAGAAGACTCCCGTCATGATGTGATGGGAGTTTTCTTCTTTCCTGCTTCTCATGGTGAAAGGAGGAGAAGGAATGAAAAAAGAAGACAGAATGCGCCTGATTACGCAGATGTCCGGAATGTCTGAACTTTATGGAAAGTACTCATTTCCTGTTCGCATGTTTCATGCATGGCATGTGCGTCTTGACGTCATTGAAAAAGACGGAAACTACAAAGAGGCGGGCCGTTATGCACAGATGGCCAGGACAGTCATTCTTACAGAATGAACGATGAGGAATATGAGGAACTTCAGGTTTCCATGAGGGGACATATTGCACAGGCACGGATTCAGCTGAAAAAAGACCGGGAATTTCTGAAAACGGTATTGGCTCCAATACTTTCAATGAATTGAAAAAAGAAAAATGAATCACGCTCAAAAAGAAGGAGAAGAATAAGAATATGGAAAACAGTGAAATGAACACAGCACCTGAAATGATTGAGTTTTCAGAACAGAATCCGTCTGATGTCAAAGACTGGTATGTGAACAACCATACGGAGAAGGCACTTGCTGAGCTGATCTATGATGTTTTGCTGGCCATGTGTGAAGCGGATGATCATGCCAACGCATGTGAAAAGGGCAGTGAGGAACACCATGAATGGCTGTCCATAGCAATGGAATGGGAGAGTCTTTACTGTAAGCTGGAAGATGAGATCCTTGCCATCATGGAAAAGGAAGGATTCGATCTTTCCGAAGGAACGGATGAGACTGTCAATGCCTTCCGGATTTCAAGAGGGTATGACAAAATCTTCTATACAGCCGAAGCGGCTGCCGCTGAAACAGCCGCCAGAATGAAAAAGGAAAAGAATACATATTACCGTGTGAAACACAACGGCATGATCGCAAAGAAGAGCGGCTGGGATTACTG
The DNA here is from genome assembly GCA_902761625.1 of uncultured Erysipelotrichaceae bacterium. Taxonomy (GTDB): domain Bacteria; phylum Bacillota_I; class Bacilli_A; order Erysipelotrichales; family Erysipelotrichaceae; genus Bulleidia. The sequence goes on along the minus strand of CACWLH010000061.1, from coordinate 8,248 downwards.
GATTTATGAAAACGATGAATGGGTCAGGGATACAGAGTCTGTGATTTCAGATATGATCCACGGATATGACGCAGGCGAACCGGAAGGGTCCCCGTATGGTTTCGGCAGCACTTCCGTCATGGATGAGATTGAGGAAATCTCCTATGAGGAAGCGATGGAAAAGATTGCCGAAGATATCATCGCAAATCTGATTTTCAGCTGGCGCAAGAAGTACAGAAAGGCAAAACAGGAATGGGATGAGAATCCCGGAGGGCCTGCGAAGCATGCGGATATCTGCTTCACGTTGTTCAATTGCAGATACACCCTGGTGCCGGAAGATTTCGGCTTTACAAAGGGACCGATGGATGAAGGTTTTATGGAATCCATCCATAAGGAGCTGGAAAAAGATCTGAAAGAGGCAGGCGCATCTGAAATTGAGTCCTGCGGATTCCCTGACTGAATATCTGGAAAAACTATATGACGAAATGAAAAAGGATCCGGGCCGCATTCATCTGTGAGCCGGGATCCTTTTCAATGATCCGATCCTGTGTGTGTTTCGTTACTTCAAAGGCAGAAGAGATGTGTTTGTGTCATGGTAGGAAGCTTTTTTGATGACACAGTCATAGAAATCTTCAAATTCGAAATCCTTGTCAGTGTCAAAGCCTTCGGGCAGAGTGACTTCGAATTCATAGACGATATCATTTTTGTCCAGGTAAACATAGGAGCCTTCATCGCCGATGCCGTAACCGTTATGGCTGAAGCCTTCATCGATGAGATCGCCGATTTTCTTTCCGGCATAAGCATCAAGTGTTTTCTGGTCAATGGCAAGGGCGGTGAAATCAACGCAGTCAGTGACGGCAAGCGGATCGATCAGACTGTTGACCTGTTCGGTATAATCTTCAGCGTCTGAATCGAGCGCATTGTATTTTTCAAAGGTATCCGCATCCATCTGCGCGCTGAGCTGATAAAGCTTTCCGTCCGTATGGACAACGGCAACTGCCAGATTGTCATAAGTGACATAATACAGATCTTCCCTGACGGCTTCTTTCGCATCCGCGAAGGTTTTGAAGGGGCTTTCCACATGCTCGTAATACTTTGAGATGTCGAAGATTTCATATTCGGGCAGTTCAATACTGATGCCTTCATAATTGAAATTGAGTTCGCGGGTGACGGTTTCATTGCCCTGTGTCATGGTGAAGGTGATATTGGTGACCTTGTCATCCGTCTTTTTGCCGACGGAGGTGATTTCAGCCTTGATGCCGTCCTGTACGGCTGAGACGGATGTTGTCAGCTCGGATTCGGTTTTTCCATCGGCAGTGACATCCTTCCTGCTTGCCGCATAGGTAAGGCCTTCCTCTTCCAGTTCATCCTGGAAATATGCATTGATCATGTAGGTGAGGGTCATTTCAATCGTATTGTCATAAAGGTCATAGGTATATTCTTCTTCGGTCGGCTCCTTCATATCAGAACTGAGGAAATACTTCTTGCCGTTTTCTTCAAACAGGTAGAAGAGATAGCCGTTTGTCTTGTCCTCATATCTGAGCTTTGAACCGTCGCGGGTGAAGATGCTGGGAACCTCTCCATTCTGGGCGGAACTCATTTCCACCGGATTGGCATCCGCAAGGCCGTTATAGAACTCATCCACGAGTTTTTTCGCATCCGCCTTATTGTCCGCAGTTACTTCCACGGCGGCGGAGCCTGAACATCCGCAAAGAGCAGTGATCATCAGCGCGCTCAGCGCACTGACCGCTGTCTTTTTCCAATGATTTGTCATTTGTTTTTCTCCGTTTCCTGTCTCAGGATCATCTGAGTGTGTCATGGATATTATAATGGATGGACCTGATCATTCCATAGCTCTTGTTCATTTCAGACGGCAGATGACAGCCGAATCATTCCGATTGTTCTCAATCAGCTGATCCGGTGCCATTTTGTTTTTCCTGTCTGTCATCTACAGTGAATTGCATTTGTGATAACATGGGAGCGATGATACTTTACATTCATTGATCATCCGCATCAGGCAAAAGATAATCGTTTTGCATTGTTCCGCCCGTAACACTTCCGGATCAGATTCAAAACTCTTCCGACGGTAAAGCCCTGAGGCTGTACCTGCTCGGCCATTCAGCCGCATGTCCTGAATGATGATCAGTTCATGTTCCAATGTCTATTAAGACAGACAGGCCGGAAGAAAGCCGATATTTACAGAGGAGGAATCCATGGATATGAAACAATGGACAAAAACGAAGGGATTGCATCGCAGCGCCGGAATGATCAGAAGTATTGTGACGGTTATGACCGTATGGGCATTGGTTTTATGTGCCGGCTGCACACAGCAGACAGAAACAGAAGAGAATTCATCTTCCGTATATGTGGAAAGTGAATTTGCGCCATTAAAGAAAGTGATTGTTTCGCGCTCAGAGGTCACAGATCAGATCCTTCCGCTCTCCCAGGTCTATATACCGCTGGATGAGCTGGAAGATTACAACGGTGAAGTGGTTGGGGAAAATGTTATATTCCATGCGGATCAAAAGCTGCTGGCCAAAATGGAAGAGGAGCGCAATGCGCTCTCCGCACTGCTCAAACAGTATGGCGTTGAAGTATTGATGCCACGTGAACTGAGCGATCAGGAGCGGAAACTGGCTACGGATCCGGAAGGACCGTCCCATGGAAAAGGCCTGACAAATGAATTCGTGCGTGATCCCTTTGTGATTGTGGGCCCTCATGTGATTGAATCGAATTTCCGCAAGGAATACCGCCGCTATGAGGCACTCACATCCAGGCATCTGTTTCCTGAAGACTGCAGCTATGCGGCAATGCCTGTTGCCGATATCAGTGACGAAGAGGCGGGACCGTATCTGGAAGGCGGCGATGTGATTGTTTATCACAAGAAGGTCTTTGCGGGCAATTCAGGCTATGGCAGCAACTCCGCCGGCATACAATGGCTGCGCAATTATCTTTCCCCTTACGGATATGAGGTGATTGAGGTCCCTCTGCAGGGAAATATCCTGCATCTGGACTGTGCTTTGAGTCTGGTCAGGGAAGGATTGATGATTGTCTGCGAAGAATCATTTGCGGAAGGAATTCCGGAAACATTCAAAGACTGGGACCGCATCAATGTTTCAGAAAAGGATGCCGAACATCTGGCTGTCAATGGCCTGCCAATCAATCCGGATGTCTATATCACGGATATTGAATTCCGGGATACGATCGGCAAAGAGCTTGAGGAAAGAGGCGTCAAAGTAGAATATCTTGACTTTTCCGCCACCAGACGCGAGGCCGGTTCCATGCATTGCAGCACGCAGCCGCTTGTGCGCAATGACTGAGTGAACATAAACTGTTTTTTGAAATGCAGCCGGATCATCCTGAAAGGGAGACAACAGGTATGGATAAAAGAAAATCAACATATATGTATATGGAATACCTGCGCGTATTGTGCACGTTCATGGTCGTTGTGATCCATGTGTCCGGGACAAACTGGTTCAAAATTGAAATCGGCTCACCGTCCTGGACCATCCAGACGTATTTCAATCTGGCAGGGCGCTTTACCGTATGTGTCTTCAGTATGATTTCCGGTGCGCTTCTGTTAAGGCCTGACAAGACAATCACGATTCATGATATTTTTCATAAGTACATCAGAAGAATTCTGATCTGCTTTGTCACATGGATGGTCATTTATTGCAATGATTGCGGTTGACATGATTCATGTCAGAACGATATTGTCAGTTTAAAGAACATAAGGACAATAGTGTCCCTCATGCAGCATAAGGAGACGGGTATGATTGAACAGGTGACGGTATACGGATATATTTCGGAAAATTGTTTTTTCTATATTGATGATGAATCAAAGCATGGTTTTCTCATTGATCCGGGAGCACAGGCTGAAAAGCTTCTGGCCATGATTGAAGAAAACGGGTGGGTGATTGAGAGAATATTGATCACCCACGGACATTTTGATCATATCGGTGCGGTCAATGAAATCCGTGATGCATTGCACATTCCCGTCATGGCCTTTGAGAGGGCGGATGATTATCTGCTCAGTTCCTATGCCAATCTTTCATTCCAGTTCAACGATGAGATCCTGGTCAAAGATGTGCAGTATGTGAAAGAAGGGGATGAGATTGCTCTGAGCACCAATCCGCAATTCTCACTGCGGGTGATCCACACCCCCGGACATACGACCGATTCGATTGTCTATTATTCGGAAAATGACCGTGTTCTGTTCTCCGGAGATACAATCTTCAAGGCAAGTATCGGCAACACCCGCTTTCCCGGCGGAGACTATGACACCCTTGTTTCGAGCATCATCCATAAAATCTTCACGCTGCCCGAAGATACGGTCATCTATTCCGGACACAGTGAGCCGACAAGCGTGGGTACAGAGAAAAGAAGATATTTCTGAATCAGATCTTATGGAGGGGTTATGGCTGAAAAAGGAAAGAAGGATGCCGCTGCGCTTCGCAGACGCATCGGGGATCTGGCATATGAGGTAACACAGAACAGCGCGACAGAAAGAGCTTATACGGGAAAGTATGATCATTTCTTCGAAAAGGGACTGTATGTGGATGTCGTCAGCGGCGAACCTTTGTTCACATCCATGGATAAATATGATTCCGGATGCGGATGGCCGGCCTTTACAAAACCCGTGAATGCGCAGGCTGTTTCAGAACGGAAGGATTATTCTCATTTCATGATCCGTACAGAAGTCAGAAGTTCAGAAGCGGATTCTCATCTTGGCCATGTGTTTCCGGATGGCCCGAAGGAAACAGGCGGACTTCGCTACTGCATCAATTCAGCTGCTTTGCGTTTCATCCCGTATGAGGACCTTGAAAAGGAAGGATACGGATCATACAAAGATCTGTTTCAATGATGCATTGTCCATGCACGATGATTCTCAAATGCATTGAATGAATCACAAAAAATACAGACAGCGCGCGCTGTCTGTATTTCGTTAATCATTGAATCATGTTCAGGTTTCTTACTTCAGAGGAAGCAGTGATGTGTTTGTATCGAAGTAAGAGCCCTTGGTGATCACACAGTCATAGAGATCTTCGAATTCAAAATCACTTTCCGTGTCAAATCCTTCGGGCAGGGTGACTTCAAATTTATAGACGATGTCATTTCTGTCAAGGTAAATCTCAGAGCTTTCCTCGGAGATGCCGTAACCGTTTTGACCGAAGCCTTCATCAACGAGTTCGCCGATCTTCTTTCCGACATAGCCGTCAAGTGTCTTCTGATCAAGAGAGAGGGCGGTGAAGTCAACGCAGTCTGTGATGGCAAGCGGATCGAGCAGCTTGTCAACCTGTTCGGAATAATCATCCGCCTCAAAGTCGAGACCATTGTAAGCTTCCGCGGTTGCCTCATCCATCTCTGCACTCAGCTGATAGAGCCTGCCGTCGTGATTGACGACTGCCACGACCAGATTGTCATAGATGGTGTAAGACAGTGTCTCTTTGCCGGTTGTCTTCTTGGCTTCCTCAAAGGACTTGAACGGGCTGTCCGTATGTTCGTAATATTCGGAGATGTCAAAGATTTCATATTCGGGGAGAGTGACGCTGATGCCGTCATATTTGATATCAAGCTCCTGGTTCATCTTCTGCTCACCCTGGGTGATCGAGAATGAGATGTGATTCAGCTTGTCATCGGTCTTTGTGCCGATGCTGGTCAGTTCAGCTTTTTCGCCGTCCTGTTCCACGGTGATGGTCACCTTGAGCTCGGACTGCGTCTGATCGTTTTCCGTGACATCCTTCTTTGTTGCACTGTAAGTGAATCCTTCCTCTTCCTGCTCATCCTGGAAGTAGCCCAGAATTGTCATCGTGAGGATCATCTTCGGTGTGCTGTTGTACATCTCATAGGTATATTCTTCTTCGGTAGGCTGATCCATGTCTTCGGTCAGGAAATATTTCTTTCCGTTTTCCTCAAACATGTACATCACCATGTTGTTGACAGAGTCTTCGTACTTGATCTTTGTGCCGTCACGCGTGAAAATGCCGGACTGTGTGCCGTCTGCCACTGTGGTCATTTCCATCGGGTTGGCTTCATCTGCACCGGCATAGAATTCATCCACGAGCTTTTTGACTTCCGCTTTTGTGTCAACGGTAACTTCAACTGTGGACTCGCTGCTGCATCCGCAAAGGGATGTGATCATGAGCGCACCAAGTGCACTCAATACTGTTTTCTTCAGTGTGTTCGTCATGTTTTTCTTTCCTTTTCCAGGCTTCTCATCATATGGGAGCCGTCATGGATATTATAGTTGAACTGGTTCACTTGTACACACCTCACATGGATTTCAAATCATTAAGAATACATTTAAGCACATACATTCATTAATATTGATGCAATGAGCAGCAGATGCATATGACTGATGTCTGTGTGAACCTCCCCGCCAAAGTGCGTTGCACTATAGACGGGGCTTCCAAGGCACCTGCGGTGCCAAAGACTTCCGTCTGAATACTGATAATACTGATACGGTTAATATCCAGCTGAAACAGTACAGAGCCTGTTCAACCCGATATCACTAACAATACCCAGACTTATGTCGGGATATTGGCTGATTACGGCACCGATGTGAGCAGGGATGAAACCCATGAGGAAATCACATGGGATCTGATCCAGATGGTGGAACACAATGATGAAATCCGTTCCTTGTTGGAAGAATCCATTACATTGGCCCATGAAATCAATCCTGATCCGGAAACAAATCCGGTGGATTCACTGGAATCCTATTATGCATTCGTGGACCGCACCGTTAGATGCATGCCCTGGGAAATCGAGCCTTATGGGAAAAAGAGACTGCTCTATGAAAGAATCGATCAGTCCATGGGATGTCTCTACTTTGTCATTGACCAGCCTCTGCCTGAACTGGCAGACAAAGACTATTTCCATAACTCGATCATGTATCATGAACCCTTCCGCAGCTGGTGGACGGAATTTCTTTCCGTTAACGGCGCATTCCTAAGCAGTGAGGATTCATGGAATGATACATATTATCAGACTGCCTTGAAAGAACCGGGCTTCAAACTTGATCAGGATCTTTATGAAGATCCGAAGAACTGGCACAGTTTCAATGATTTCTTTGCCAGAAAACTCAAAGACTCTTCCAAACGTCCGATTGATGAGATTGATAATGATTCCGTCATTACCGCACCGGCTGATTCTGAACCGCAGGGCATATGGCAGATTGATGAAAGCAGTAAAATCATCAATGCGGATTCCGAAGAACAAAACGGCATTGCGATCAAGACCGGAACACTGACCGATGTATCGGTATTACTTAAAGGCAGCCAATACGCACAATCATTCGCAAACGGCACATTGACCCATACATTCCTGGACATCGATGATTATCATCGTTATCATTTCCCGGTTACGGGCACAGTCAAAGAAGTACTTACCATTCCTGAAGACGATGTCCCGGGAGGCGTCATTGTCTGGGATCAGAAAGAACAGAGATATAAGGAATATTATTCCGAAACAATCGGATGGCAGTCCATTGAAACAAGAGGCATTGTCATCGTGGAAACGGATAACGGTGCACTTGCGGCAATCGTGCCGGTGGGCATGTGTCAGGTATCTTCGGTCAATTTTGAAGAAACCGTCAAACCGGGCGTCTCTGTAAAGAAAGGGGATCCGTTAGGCTATTTCATGTTCGGCGGAAGTGATATCATCATGATCTTCTCTGAAAAGGCGGAATTCACCATGAGTGCCAAAGCCAATGAACATCTGGAAATGGGTAATGCATACGGAAAGATTCAATGAATTATCTCTGATGAGCAGAAATACAAGGTCTATCTTTTGGCTTTAAAAAAAGAAAGCAGTGACTGCAATATATCCGCAATCACTGCTTTTTCTCTGAATGGAAGGGATGTTTTCTTATTCAGCGCTCTCAAAATCGAGCAGTCTCTGCACTTTCTTTCTGGTCAGTTCATCAACACGTGCGGATCTGAGTCTGTCCGCAAGCTGAACGCATGTAATGGCTTTTTCGATATTCTTTGTGGCGGGAAGGGGTTCCTCCACAGCAAATTCCAGTTCTTTTACATTGCTGTCATTAACATCCTCATAGCGGATGGTGAGCGTACCGAGTTCATCGCTTGGAATCAGCTGTGTTCTCTGGTATTTCAAGTCTGAGCCAGTTTCCAAAGACTCATTCATAGTTAATTCAAACAATGCGGTGAAGTAAGAACCGCTGCCAAACGGTTCGGCAATCACTTTGTCATTTCTGAAATCCTCATGATTGAGCATTCTGTTTTCATAACCTGCCAGCTTCCATGATCTG
>CACWLH010000060.1:15780-21446 GCA_902761625.1 uncultured Erysipelotrichaceae bacterium | reverse complement strand
TGGGTTCGATTCCCAGAGCCGTTTTTACTCTTTTTAGAAGAAAAAGAGCTGTCTTTCCTTCCGATTTTTCATCGGAGGTTTTTTAACAGCCCCTTTTTTCATGTAAAAAGCTCCATGCCGTAACGGCATGAAGCTCGGAATGATTCATCAGATGTTGATTTTGACTGTCATATCAGATAACGGATAGGTCGAGCAGGCATGGACATAATTGAAATCGATGTCCGCTCCTCTGCGGCCGTCATGATTCGGATTGACATAGTATTCGCCATTCAATACCTTGATGCGGCATACACCACAGGCGCCGCTGCGGCAGGCGGTATGGATCTTCAATCCTGCCCTCTCCAGTGCCGTGGCAATGCTTTCGTTTGCTTTGGCGTCGATCACGCTTTCATGGATGCCCTGTTTTACGCACAGTCTGAAGGTCTGATCTTTTGTTTCAATCGGATAGCCTTCCTCTTTGGAGATATCTTCGGGCTGACCCGGCGCATCATAGCGGATTCTTCTGGCCGGCACATTCAGCTTTGCCAGTTCCTTTCTGAGGAAGTTATGCATGGGCCATGGTCCGCAGATCATAAATGTGGAATCCTCATGGGCATACTTTTTGATGATCTCTGCACTCAGGAAGCCCTTTTCCCCTTTCCAGTCCGGATTGTCGCCGCTTAACACATGAATCACATGGACATGATCAGAGATCAATGCATCAAGTTCGTCTTTGAGAATGATGTCATTCTCATCCACGGAGCCATAGAGAATGGTCAGATCCGCATCCAGTCTTCCGTATCTGATTTCCTTTGCCATGGAAATGAAGGGAGTGATGCCGCTGCCTCCAGCCAGGGCAGTGATGTAACGGGAATCACGGATGGCATCATGATGGAATTCACCCAGTCCCACTTCGCAAAGATAAGTCTCACCAGCTTTCACCTGATCCAGAAGAATATCAGAGACATAGGCATTGGCCTTTTTTCTTCTCACGGTGATTTCCACAAACGGATGTTCACCGCGTGTTTCATAAGGCGCGCTGGAAATGGAATACGGACGTGTGGTCAGTGAGTTGCCGTCTTTGATCTGTATGGTCATGAACTGTCCGGCTTTGAAATACGGAATATGTTCCGCCTCAAAGCGGAAGGTTTTCGCCGTGGGGCTAGCCTCTTTGATTTCCGTCAGCTTCATCTCAATCATTCCGGGATGAAGCAGTTTTGCGGTATTGCCGATGGGATCATAAGGAGAAGGAACGGATGATGCATTGTTGTATTTTTCTTCACGGGCTTTGGTCACTCTCGAAGCGCCGCCCACGTCTGTTAAAAAGCCTTTGACTTTCATCTTATGCAATCTCCTTTCCGTCTTCCGCCATCATATCCAGAATGATCTTGGCAGCCTTGCGGCCGTTTGTTACCGCAGGTCCCATACCGTCGCCTGAAATCTGATGAGCGCCGGCAAATGAGAGTCCCTGAATGTAATTTTCGGATTCACTCATCTGCAGTCTTGCGACGATGTGATCATCCATTGTGTGCATATATCCGTAGATCGATCCGCGGTAAGCGCCGGTGAAATGAGCAACACTGACCGGTGTCTCATAAACGATTTCAAGAATATGATCTCTGAGATTGACACCGAGCCGTTTTGATTCCTGATCAATGAAGTATTCGGCATTTTTGCGTGTCATCTCTTCATAGTTTTCCTCATTCACATTGAGCCAGCCTTCCGGACGCGGTAAAGCGGTGATGGAATAAATGCATGTGCCCTCTGGCGAGGCATCCGGGTTGGCCAGATTGGTGCAGATGGAAGTGATGTAGTTGTAAGGTCCCTCCCCTGCATACTCTTCAAAGATCTGATTCAGATGCATTCCTTTAGGCGCATAGAAGGTTGAATAATCATGGATGCCAAGAGCTTCGGGGCTTTCATCCAGCAGCATCACCACCGAGAAGCAGCTGACACCAAGTGTCTTGGCATTGACGAATTTAAATGCCCCTTCGGGTACCGCCTCAGCCGGTTCAATCATTGATGTATATGCCTTGTCGGGATAAGCCGAGCAGATCACATAATCGCTTTTCACTTCTTCGCCATTGGCAAAGCGAACACCTTTGACATGTCCGTTTTCAACCAGGATCTTATCCGCTCTTAAGCCGAATTCCATCTGCACACCCATTTCCATGGCGCGCTCAGCCATTTTGAGTGACATCTCATGGGAGAATTTCTTCGGGATATAAGATCCGTAGCCAAGATAATCCGCCATGAGTACCGCCCAGATGGTAAAGGGAAGATTGTCCAGGGTATCACCGACATAGATCCAGTAAGCGGAAAGAATATCAACCGCTTTCTTAGGCAAACCGAAGGTGTCAATAACCTCCTTGGCGCTGTAGCCTGCGGTTTTGACAAAGTCAGGATGTTTTGCCAGCATCATCGGCTTGCTCATTTTGGTCACGGAAAGAATATTCACCGAATTGTAAACCCTGTGGCAGAGATTCAGCAGGTCGAGGATCTTATGGAACAGACTGCCGTCCGTGTCTCCGCATGCCTGTGCAATCTCATGGGCCGGTGTCTCAAAATTGCCGTGTGTGCCGGGATGCACCAGAGCATCGGTGCCTGTTTCATCATCGACAAAGCGGTAGGCTTCCGGAACTCTTAACCATTCAATGTCAACGCCCATCTCATCAAAGAAGTTTCTGATTTTAAGAGGACATTCTTTCGGACCGATGGACATCATCTCATGCAGGGATGCCTCGATCTCTACACCGCCACGCACAAAGGAGGTCGCCACACCGCCTGGCAGATTATGCTGTTCAGCGACGAGCACATTCAGTCCCTTCTTTGCCAGTGTGAGCGCGCTGGCGCAGCCTGCCAGAGCGCCGCCGATGATCACGGCGTCATAGCTTTCTTTCAGATATCGTTTATTGTTCATAATTTCCTCGCTGTCATCACTTTCCATTGTAGCCTTGTGTGCGGTGAAAATGCATTTGAATTTTTCCACTTCGATGTTCATATGCATCCATACAGAATGATTTCAATATTGTATGATATTGCATGAGGAGCTGACTCATGCAAACTTATCGGATTTCAGATCTTTCCAGACTGTTCGGATTATCCAGTGAGATGATCCGCTATTATGAGAAACAGGGTGTCATCCAGCCGCAGCGCGATCCGGAGAACGGATACCGCATCTATTCGTCTTTTGATGTATTCAATCTGATGGAAGCCAGCCTCTACAAGGCAATGGACATCCGCCTTGGCGACATCGAGAAAATGAAAAGTTCGGATTATATGAGCGGATTCACCGAAACACTGAAACAGTACAGGCAGAGGAAATCTGATGAAATCAGCTACAATATGATCCTGCTGGAGCATCTGGATGCCATGATCGCACGCAATGAATGCGCCGTTCATAATCAGGGCAATTACTGGATTGCCCATACTCCCGCCAGTTACCGCTTCAGAATGTGCGAAAGCAAAGAAGACACGTATTCAAAAATCATGACACCGGAAAGCGTCATGAAATCGCTGTTCTCCGCATCTGTCAGACAGTTCATCGATTCCGCGGTTGAATTCAGCGATGATCATGAAACATGGTATTTCTCACTGGAAAAGAAATATGCGGAAAGCCTCGGGGTTCCGCTTGAACAGGCGGAATATACCGGAGAAAGAAACGAACTGTATACCGTGATTGATATGGGGGAGCCGCATACATTCCGCAGAAAGAATCTGACCCATATCAGGGAATACCTTTCAGAACATCATTATGATCTGAGCGGGAAAATCACCGGCATCATCTGCGGCAGGGGAACGGACAACGGTCATTTTCACCGCTACATTGAACTTCATATACCGGTCAGGCTCTGAATGTTCAGAGCTTTTTTACTGCGTGAACCGATGACTTTGTTTCCTTACTCTGAAAGCCTTTCAGAGTTTTGGGCATTCTCCTCTTTTACAGATGCGTCCTCATCACACTCCTGTCGCCCTATTTCGCCTCACTTTGTGAAAAAACGCACAGAAAAAACTTATTTGACTCTGAAATACTTTCACCTTTTAAGCTGAAAGCAGAACAAATAGGAGGACATCAAAGATGTTGGATCATGTATTTTCACCCTGTAATATCGGAACAATGACTGTTCCCAACCGTCTCATCGTACCGGCCATGGTTATGAATCTGTGTACCGATGACGGCATCCTGACAGAAAGATTCATCAAATACCATGAGGAAAAAGCCAAGGGTGGCTGGGGTATGATCATCACCGAAGACTATATGGTCTCCGAGCATGCCAAAGGTTATGAATTCATTCCCGGACTGTACAATGACAAACAGATTGAAGGCAATAAGCGTCTGACAGATATCATTCATCAGTATGATTCAAAGATCGTATGCCAGATTTACCATCCGGGCAGACAGTCCAAGCATGCCGTCAACGGCAATGTGCAGCCCGTTGCGCCAAGCGCCATCAAAGACCCCTTCTGCCTCGATCTGCCCAGGGAAATGACGCGCGGGGAAATCCATGAGGTTGTCCGCGACTTCGGCTCCACCGCAAGAAGAGTCAAAGAAAGCGGATTTGACGGAGTTGAGATTCACGCCGCCCACGGTTATCTGATTTCCTCATTCCTGTCGCCTTTCACAAACAAGAGAACGGATGAATACGGCGGATGCTTTGAAAACAGAACCAGAATCCTTAAGGAAATCATTGAAGCGGTCCGTGAAAATGTCGGTAAGGACTTCCCTGTGATTGTGCGTATTTCATCCAATGAATTCCTGCTCGGCGGCAGAACCGAAGCGGATTCCTATGAGCTGGTTTCCTATCTGGAGGAACTCGGTGTGGATGCCATCCATGTTTCAAACGGTATGTATGCATCACCGGTTGAAAAGCAGATTATCGCGCCGATGTATACAAAACATGCGCTCAATGCGGATGTTGCAGGCACCATCAAACAGCTTGTCAGCATTCCCGTGATTGTCACCAACCGAATCAACAGCCCGAAGATGGCGGAAGCGATTCTGAAACTGGGCAAGGCTGATTTTGTCGGCATGGGACGCGGTTCGCTGGCTGATCCGTATCTGCCCAAAAAGGCAAAAGAAGGAAAATTCGAGAATATCCGCTATTGTATCGGCTGTCTGCAGGGATGTGAGGCAGGTCTGCTTGCCGGCAATGCTGCTACCTGTCTCGTCAATCCGAGAGTCGCAAGAGAATATGAGAATCCGATGAACAAAACGGAAAATCCCAAGAATGTCATGATCATCGGCGGCGGTCCTGCCGGTCTGATCGCCGCGGAAACAGCCGCACTCATCGGACATCATGTCAAAGTCTATGAAGCAGAGGAAACCCTCGGCGGTCAGTTCCGCTCCGCTGCTTATCCGCTTGGCAAAGGCGAGCTTTCCACGTTTGTCTCCTCCCTGGCAAAAAGCCTCAATGATCTGAATGTGCCGGTATATACAGGCACCGCGATCACAGAGGAAATGATTGAAACCGAAAAACCGGATGCCGTTATCATCGCAACCGGCGCAAAACCTCTGCATCTGAACATTCCGGGAATCGACGGTGCCAATGTCATGTATGCTGAAGATGTTCTGCTTGGAAAGACAGATGTCAACGACGGTCCGATCGTTGTATGCGGCGGCGGTGAAGTCGGCGGTGAAACAGCTCATTATCTGACCCAGACCAATCATGATATCACTCTGATTGAAA
>CACWLH010000060.1:0-15744 GCA_902761625.1 uncultured Erysipelotrichaceae bacterium | reverse complement strand
GTGCTCACCGGCGCAAAAGTCTCCGAAATCACAGACAATGCGGTCATCTATACAGATACAGACGGAAACAAAGTGTCTGTGCCTGCCGCAACCGTTGTCTCCGCGTTCGGATACAAGGCATACAATCCGCTTGAGGAAGCTGCCAAGAGACATTGTACGGAAGTTTATACCGTCGGCGGTGCCATCAAGGCAGGCAATGCCCTGACTGCTGTGCGCGAAGGTTATGAAGCAGCTTTGAAGCTGTAATCTGTACACTGCATCCATACAGAATGAATATGCGGCGGGCAGGATTGTATAGCGCTCCCATTGCATGATCCAGGTGTCCTGAAAGACATGATGCTTTCAGGACACTTTTTTGTATGCATGTTCGGTATGCGTCTGTGTGCATGATCTTGAGGAAGAGCTCGCCATTCATGCACAAATACAGGTATGAAAGATATAGAGATCACTCCTTCATGACAAAACAGCTTTCATTGAAAAATATCCGAGAACGATATAATCCGCTGCTTGATTATTTTTTATCTGTTCCATTCAGCTAAGCAGGCGTTGATTTCGCTGACCGGTGTCATCACGCCGTATTTGAAATCCTTGCCGTCGGCTGAGAAATAGCCGCCCGGTGTGATGCCTGCCAGTTTCATTTCCTCGTTCAGGGCTGCCCCGCCGCTGCTGCCGACATGCATATAAGCGCTGTGTTTCATCGCATGGCTGATATAGCCGGTGAATTCACCGAAATTCTCAATTCCCGAAGTGATCTTTCCGTAGGAAACCGCAAACCAGTCATTCTGCGGATTGTCGATGCACATAATCCGGTCATCGATGGCAGGATCGTTTTCCGAAATCTCCACGGTGGGAAGATCATCATCGCATGCAAACCGGATGACGGCAAGATCATCTCTGTCACTGACAAAGACGGTTTCCGCTTTGTACATGGTGTCATAGACTTCCGGTTTGAGAACGTTCATATTGTCCAGTCCCGGAATATCCTCATTCTCCATTCTGGTATTCACGGTAAAAACAAGCAGCTGCGCTTTGTCATTGGCAACCACATGGGCTGCGGTCAGGGCGTAATATGCATCATCTGTTTTTTCAAAGATGACACCGCTGCCGAATTCGCCATAGGTGATATTCTCCCCGTCCACGGTTTTGGAAATCAGACCGATATTGGCGGATAAGAGACCGGACTGTTCAAATGAAGCCTGATATCCTCATAGACGATATCAGGACTGCCGCCTTCTTTCTTTGAGCAGCCCCCGCTCATGAATGCAAGGCTCATAACCATCATGAACGTTAAGATCTTTGTTGTTCTGTTCATTGGCTGTATTCCTCTTTCACTTCCAATATCACACCGTTTCAGCAGTTGAAATAGCGATCAAATTCCGCGACGGTCGGAATCTTTGCAAGATCAGCGCATTCTTTGCGCTTGGAACGGATGTAGCTTTGAATCAGATCTAACGGGAACACACCGCCGCGCGTCAGATAATCATGATCTTTTTCCAGTGCATCCAGGGCTTGTTCAAGAGAGGAAGGCAGATGGGAAAGCTTTGCCTTTTCTTCTTCCGGAAGGTTATAAAGATTCATGTCAAAGGGACCCCACCCCTGCTCATGGGGATCGATTCTGTTTTTCACGCCGTCAATGCCCGCCATCAATATTGCCGCATAAGCCAGATATGGATTGCATGTGGCATCCGGATTGCGCAGTTCAAAGCGGCGCATTGCCGGTTCTTTGACATAAGCGGGAATGCGGATCACGGCGGAGCGGTTGCTGGTGGCATATCCCACCGTTACCGGTGCCTCAAAACCGGGAATCAGGCGTTTATAGGAATTGGTGCTTGGATTGCATAAAGCACAGAGGGAATCGATATGTTTCAATAATCCGCCCATGAAGTAATGGGCTGTCTTTGATAAACGGGAATAGCCGTTTTCATCATAGAAGACAGGCTCTCCATCCTTGAGCAATAACATGTGCACATGCATTCCGCTGCCGGCTTCTCCATAGACGGGCTTTGGCATGAAGGTGGCGCACTTGCCATATTTCATGGCGGTATTCTTGATGATGTATTTGATCATCACCGTGGCATCCGCCATTTTCACAAGTTCTCCCAATAGCGGTTCGATTTCAAACTGTCCGCTGGCGCTTACTTCGGGATGGTGGTAATTGACGGGAATTCCCGCCTCTTCGATATTTAAAACCATTTCCGAGCGGCATTCATAAGACGAGTCATAGGGTTTGGCAATGTGGTAATTCTTCTGGAATGGTACAACGTTTCCCTTTCCCTCGCTTTCACTGTTCCAGTGCGATTGTGCAAAGTCAACGTGTGCCTCCTGGCCTTTGCCTTCCAGTTTCCATCCCGCCTCATCGAACAGATAGAATTCGAATTCGGGAAGGATTTTCATGGTGTCGGCAATGCCGCTGTCTTTGAGATATTTGGCTGCGGCAAGGGTAATATTACGCGGGTATTGCGGCAATGGTCTGTTCTCAGGATCATCGATGATCATCGCATTGCCGCATATGGAAAGTGTTTTAACTGCACAGAACGGATCAATCATTGCCGTAGCGATATCGGGAATGAAGACCATATCGCTTTTTTCAACCAGGGCATATCCGTAATTGGATGCGTCAAACCCGATGCCGTTGATCAATACTTTTTCATTGAAGTGCGATGCGGGAATTGTCACATGGCGGAATGACCCGCTGATATCCACCATTTTGAAATCCACCATCTGAATGTCATTGCCTTTGATAAACTGAATGACTTCCTCTGCGTTTTTGAACATGATGTCCTCCTGTCATTATTCTGCTGCTGTCTGTGTCAGCTCTGTGAGAGCTTCTGCTGGTTAATCTGGTCAATTTCAAGCTGGATGAGACTGCCGAATGTGCGCTCATCGATTTCCTGGCTTCTTTCTGCCGCAACGGATGTATCCGCGAAGGAATCAAAGATCAGCTGTTTGGCGGAAAGTCTCTCCATGATCCTTTCCTCAATGGTGTTTTCACAAAGCAGTCTGTATACAAGCACATTTCTTGCCTGGCCCATACGGTAGGCTCTGGAAATGGCCTGGTTTTCAATGGATGGTTTCAATTGCGGCTCACACATGATAACCACACTGGCCGACTGGATATTGAGTCCCGTTCCGCCCGACTGGATCTGCGCAGGCAGCACCGCTCCCGGTCTTGCTTTATCAAAGGCATCGATGATCTGCTGGCGCTTGGCAACCGGAACAGAGCCGTTGATCGTATTTACACATCTGTCTCCCAATGCCTCACGGACCATTTTGAGAGTGTTAAGGAAGAAGGAGAAAACGATGACCTTGCGGCCTTCGGATTCCGCCTCATTGACCAGTTCGATCAGTCTTTGCGCCTTGGAGGAATCCGTCACATCATCCACATTCCATGACACCTGTCTGATATCGGCATATTTCTGAGAAAGAATCGTGTCATTGTAAATCTGCCGTTCCATCAGGTTCAGGGAAACCCATTCCTCATTCTCAATCAGTTCAGGCAGTTCCCCGAGCACATCCTCACGCTTTCTGCGGTAATAGACCGGAGCGATGGATTCTCTGAACTTTGCGGCTGCGGAAAGTCTTGATACATGTTCCAGGGATTCGGCGATCTCAGGATTAAGAACTTTGATCAATGAGATCATCTCCTCCACATTGTTTTCAATTGCCGTTCCTGTTAAGAAGAGGATCCGGTCTGTATGGGTGCAGATGTTTCTGACATTCTGCGAACGTCTTGCATTCTCATTTTTAATATAATGCGCCTCATCCACAATGAGCATGTCCATTCTGAAATCATCTTCGAAGAAGAGATTTGCCGTTGTTTCATAGGTGGTTACCGCCACTCCGCCATAGCGTTTCCATGCCGCAAACATCTTCTCCCGTTCTGAACCGTGGATCTTTTTCACACTGAGTCTGCTTTTGGTGACTGTTTCTCTGCACCAGTTGGTCAATACACTGGCCGGACAGATCACCATAAAATGCTTCGCACCGGTGTTTTTCAAAGAAACCATGGCCGCGATCGACTGCACCGTTTTGCCAAGACCCATCTCATCCCCAAGCAATACCTTCTTCTGATGAAGCGTATATTTCACACCCCATTCCTGGTATCTTCTGAGTTCACATAACAGTCCGTCCGGGAAGAAGGCTTCATCCTGGATCTCTTTTGCCAGCTCTTCGGGAATGCCGTAGTATTGATCTTCCGAAAACAGACCGGGCATGATCTCTTCGAGGATGTTTGTATAAAGAATCGGATTCTTCGCAAAATCATCCCATGCTTCAGAAGGGTTGATCTGATGAGACCGGTTCATCTCATTGCTTAATTTCAGCAGTGCTCTGCACGCTTCCCCTTCCAGGGTATCTTTGAGCCAGTGATAGGAATGTTCCGTATTCTTTTTGACTTCATCGCTGTAGAAGATCCAGCGGATACTGGAATCAATCTGTGAAAGATATTTCTTTGCCCTCTCAATGTCATTGGATTTCTGTGCAAAGAATTGCTTTGCACGGTTTGCGCCTGAGCGGTATTCCTGATAGGCATATACCGCTTTGACCAGTTCCGTGGATGCGAAGGTCTTATTGTCTGCGGAGAGTTTCAGTTTTGTGCTTTCAAAAGTCGAATGATAAATGTCCGTTACGATTTCCTTAAGATGCACGGCGGTTTCATCACTGATACCGCGGATGGAGGAAAGATCGCTTTCATTGGCGGAATAGATTCTTCCAATCGCTGTATAGCCTGCATCTTTGAGCGCCTTGTAACGGATGCCGGAATATTCCTTGCTTAATTCATCCACGCTCATCGTATCCAGAATGCGTAATGTCTCCTCATTTTTCAATACATCGATGGCCCTGCGGATATTGTCCTTTAACGGACGGATCTGTCTGTTGAGTTGTGAATATGCCGCATTGATCTGATCCGCTTTGGCAATGATGTCTCTGAATTCTCTGATTCTTTCACCTCTGATCGGTCCGAATTCTTTTTTGTCAAAGAGGACTTCGATAAAGGGATTATAGGAATGTTCATATGCCTCCCAGGCATCGGAGGTATCGATGGAATCAAGGGATGCGATGCATCGCCGAATCTCATCCATGTCTTCATGAAACTGCATGATCAGATCGGAATTCAGAAATTCCGCCGCTTTGAGCGCCTCGTTCTGTTTTTCCTTGTTGGCAAATGTCCAGCGGATGAAATTAGACGCAATGGATGCTTTGGCTAGTGCGTCTTTGATCCGTTCCAGATGTGTGCGTGTTTTCTCCGCATTCTTCTTTGCGTCATACAGCAGCACATAGCGGTAAACCAGCTTCAATAATTCATTGACTGAATCGGTATGATAAAAGACATTGCCATGATGAAAAACCGCCTCATTGCGGATGAAATCAGCGCTGATGTTCTTACCTGTCTCATTGTTCAGCAGGCTTCTGATCTGATTCTTCAGATCGGCTTCTTTCTTTTCAAACTGTCTGTTCTGATCCAGATAAGACTTTTCACGATTAATCAATGTCCGTATGTCTTTGTACTCATAATTTCCGGGCATACTGAAAGCTCCATATGATGGGAAATGAATCCGGCCTTTTGTTCTACCGGTTTCATAAAATGATTGGGGTTTGAACCGTTGTATTCCAATTCAAGTATACACTTCACATGGATTGACAGGGAAAGGAATTCCTGATGTACGTGTTCAGGATATGAATAATCCGTTGGATATCGGTCATTCCAATATAAAAACCTGCATCAATGCATGAGCATTTTTGCAGGTTATCATGAATCCTATCTGTTGTAAGAGCCAAGGAATGCAAGACTCGGTTTGGGTGTATGGATCTGGTTTTCCCTGTCCAGGGATACCAGTCCGAACTGCATGGAATAGCCGCTCTGCCATTCCCAGTTGTCAATGAATGACCAATAGAGATAGCCCTTGACGGGAAGGCCTTCCTCTTTGCATTTCAGAACACCTTCCATTGCCGTACGGATATATTCAATTCTTTCCTGATCATCGGCAGTGGCAATGCCGTTTTCCGTAATCAAAAGATCGCCCTTGAATGATTCATGGACACGTCTGATCACGTGACCCACGCATTCGGGATAATATTCATATCCCATCTGTGTGACTTTGGCATCAGATGCGGGATCGAGTTCTCCTTCTTTGGAGAAAATGGCTCTTGTATATGTCTGGATACCGAAGAAATCATCGTTTTCGATGGTGGGCAGATAATGCAGGAAATCCTTTTCCCAGTCTTTGTCCGCATTTTCTTTGCCATCCCCGGTGTATTGCAGATCACGCACACTTAAGCTGAGACCTGCCTTTGTGCCGGGGAGAATGCGGTGAATGACTTCGACTGCCTTCTTATGGGCAAGGCATACAATCTCATCGCCATGGGCTGAACGGGGTGAAGTGAATACGGCAGCCTGTTCAACGCCGAAGACTTTGAGATTTTCTTCTTTGGCGAATTTTTCCTGTTCGGCCATCTTTTCCAGATCCATACCGATCTGAAGACTTCCGCCTTCGGTATGTTTCATGATCTTTTCCAGATACCCTGCAATCAATGTGCCCATATTGGCTTCATTGATTGTGCAGATCCAATGAATGTTTCTGTCCTTGAGATGTTCACAGACATATTCCACATATCTTGCAAAATAATCAGGCGTGGTGTCCGCTTCCCAGCCGCCTTCGCTGATCAGCCACTTGGGACATACGAAATGTAAAAGCGTGATCACGGGTTCAATTCCGTATTCATGGCAGGCATCGACCATATCCAGATAATGGTTCATTTCCTCTTCGGAGAATTTGCCCTTTTCCGGTTCGATTCTTGCCCATTCAAAGGAGAACCGGTAGGCATTGAGTCCTGCCTCATGCATCAGGCGGATATCATCCCGGTAGGTATGATAATGATCCGCTGCGTTTCCGGAGGGTTCTTTGTATCCGCCGGTTTTCATGTATTCCTGTGCCCATGTGTCACTGTTGATGTTGTTGCCTTCGACCTGGCCGCCCGCCGTTGCGGAGCCGATCAGAAATGTTTCATTCATGAATGTGTCCTTTCGTTCGTGTGTAATGGCGTTTCATATACTGCAGCACAATATGATCCATGACTGCGAGTGCCGCGAATTTGCCGGTATCATCCTTGTTTGTGATGCCCATCGGAATCACGTGGTCTGCCCGGTTTATCCGGATGGAATTCATGTTCTGGGTCAGAACAATGACCTTAGCACCGGAGTCCATGATGATATCTCCGAGATCATGATAATAGCTGAAGAAGCTCCCGCCTGCCGTGCAGATGATGGCCACGCAGTTTTCATCCAGTGATTTGGCGCATTCCAGCTGGTTCTCATAGGACTGATACAGTTCCACATATCTGTCCATCATGATCATCCTTGACTGGAAGAAATGACCGGCATCCCAGAGGAAATGATGGGAGAAGTATGCGGTTCTCTGCGCCTCAAAGATCAAATCCGCCGCTTTGGCGATCTTCTTCATGTTCTCAAAAGACAATGCGGATGTGATGTTGGCATTCACCTGTTCCACATACATCTCGACCGCCTTCTCATCCGAAGTCTTCAGCAAAGATCTGAACTGATCCGTATAATCATCCATCAGTCTGAATTCGAGATTCAGATCATCATGGAAGTTCTTGAAACTCGTATAGCCGAGAAAGCGGCAGAAGCGTGAGATCGTTGCCTGGGATACATAGCAGAGATCTGCCATCTCGGCGATTGACATGCGTTTGACTTTTTCACTGTTTTTAACCAGTGTCAAAGCAATGTCATAGTAAGAATCGTGCACCTGTGCGGTATTGATGAAATTGAGCAGTTTTTCAGAAACTGATCCCATTGAAATTCTGTCGTTCATAATGCATTTTCTCTCTTGAAATCAGTCTAGCACAATTCTCAGAAACCGTTGTTTCTGATTACGGTCTGATACCAGCTGAAACTCTTCTTTTTGATGCGTGCGCATTCCTTCGGATCGGTTTCGGTTCTGTCAATATAGACCAGTCCATAGCGCTTTGCGAAGCCCTGGTGTGAGGAGACAACATCGACAAAGGACCACGGGCAGTAGCCGAATACGGGCACGCCTTCCTCGATCATCTTATGGATCTGTGAGAGATGGGCCTGAATATATTCGATTCTGTATGTGTCATTGATCTCACCGTTTTCATCCGGTGTTTCAGATACGGCCATGCCGTTTTCAGTCACGATCATCGGCAGCTGATATCTCTGATAGATCTTTTCCATACCGGTGCGTAATCCATCCGGATCAATTCCCATATCCATCCATTCGGTTTTTTCAAGATAAGGGTTTGCACAGATATCATAGAGATCGGATACCCAGAACGGAGGCTGGTTGTAATTGATCGGGCCTGTCTTTTCCTTGGCGCAGACACTGAAGTAATAATTGACACCAATGAAGTCGCATGTGGAGCCCTTCAGTACTTCCTCATCCTCTTTTTCCGTTACCGGATAAAGATCATGGTTTTTCAGATAGGAAGTCACAAACGGGGAATATGCGCCTCTGACACTCATATCGAGCATATAGAATTCCATTAATTCCTCTGCCTGCCATGCGGCTGAAACATCCTGTGCCTTGGAAGTTAACGGATAAACCACCTGGATGGCGCAGACCGGTCCGATCTTTGCGGAAGGATCGATTTCTCTTAATAATGCGAAGGCTTTATGTTCGGCAAGGGAAACATGATAGCTCATCTGGTAGATATTGCGCAGATTCTGAACCGGATCCTTTTCATGGTTGCCGTTGAGGTTTCCGGCAGCTGTTGCGATCAGCTGCTCATTGACGGTAACCCATGTCTTTACCCTGCCTTTGAAATGTCTGAAGCAGACTTCCGCATAGGCCGCATAGGCATCGACCATCTTTCTGCTCTTCCAGCCGCCAAAGGCTTCAACGAGTGCCTGCGGACATTCAAAGTGATAAAGCGTTACCAGCGGTTCGATATTATTTTCAAGCAGTGCGTCAATCAGCCGGTCATAGAATGCCAGGCCTTCCTCATTGGGTTTGAGTGTTTCATCCGGCATGATGCGGCTCCAGGAGAAGCTCATTCTGTATGCCTTTAAGCCAAGCTCTGCCATCAGGGCAACATCTTCTTTCCAGTGATGATAATGATCGGCCGCCACCTTTGTATCAGCTGTGCCTTCGGGTACTTTCTGCACATCGGTTGTCGCCAAGCCTCTGCCGCCTTCGTTATAGCCGCCTTCCACCTGGAATGCGCTTGTGGAAGCTCCCCACAAAAAATGATCCGTGAACTTTTTCATATTTTCCCTCCGGTCTTCTTTCAGAATTTTTATATCATTTGTCATTCATGTCGATCTTTCATGTTCGGAAAGTCACTTTCATAATCTGAAAGTGATGTTAAAAGGAGTCCCGCGGACTCCTTCAGAGATGAATTCAGGCTTCTTTGGATTCAAGCGCTGCGGCTTCCTGTTCTTCCTTATAGGCGATGTTGTCAGCTGCCTTGAAGAACGGATACCAGATCGCTGCGCTCATCAGTGTTGCGATGATCTGATAGACACCGATCTTCCAGGAGCCCTGCAGAATACCATAGATGAAGATGGGCATGGAGCTGAATCCGATGATACCGGTGGGAATCGGCATCAGGCCAAGCTGGATGAAGAGATATGCCAGCAGCAATGACAGGATCGGAACCAGCAGGAACGGAATGATGAACATGAAGTTGTACATCAGCGGCATTGCGAATACGACCGGCTCATTGATATTGAAGAGACCGACCGGAAGCACGAGCTTGGAGAAGGACTTGTAGCGCTTTGATTTAGCGAATAATGCCATGACAATGACAAGACCGAGTGTGCATCCGCATCCTCCGTTGCATGCGAAGTCATACATGGAGATGTTCCACATGTGGGGAATTGTCTGGCCTGCGGCAGCCGCTGCCATGTTGTCACCGACATAGGTGAACCAGATCGGGAATAATACTGCAAGGACTGTATAGGAGCCATGAACACCGACGAACCAGAGCAGCTGTGCGCAGATGATCAGGATGATGAATCCGGGCAGGCTTCCGGTAATGTTGGAAAGCGGTGTCTGCAATACTGCATATACGGCATCAACGACATTTCCGTAAG
The DNA here is from genome assembly GCA_902761625.1 of uncultured Erysipelotrichaceae bacterium. Classification (GTDB taxonomy): domain Bacteria; phylum Bacillota_I; class Bacilli_A; order Erysipelotrichales; family Erysipelotrichaceae; genus Bulleidia. The sequence goes on along the minus strand of CACWLH010000060.1, from coordinate 5,669 downwards.
GTGTCAGTGTGAACAGGACACGGATGATGCAGAAGATAATTGCGCAGAGGGCACCCGGAATGATCGCCGTGAAATTCTTTGTGACATTCTCCGGAACGCCGGAAGGCATCTTGATGGTGATGTTTCTTTCCACAACCGCAATGTTGATCTTGGTGGTGATGATCGCAACGATGAATGCCAGGAAGGTTCCTCTGGATCCCATGTAGTTCATATTGACCAGAGAATCACCTGCTTCATTGGCTGTTAAAGGGATCAGGATCAGATAGCCCATCAGAGCAAGGAATGCATTCTCATTGGCAAGCTCGCCATGGCCGAAGCTTCTGGCTGCGGCTCTGGCAACACTGAATACCATGAACAGTGACATGAAATTCATGGATGCGTTGTAGATTGCACCAAGGCCGTCTCCGATGCCGGTGCTTGCCAGGAAGTTCTGGTACGGTTCAATCGGAATTGTGTTGAGCAGGTTGAATACCGCACCGATCATGATGATTGCCATCAGTCCCATGGAACCCTGTCCGATGGACTGAACATACTTGTTCTGTGATACCTTCATGGAGAACGGTATCAGCTTTTCATTCAGGAACGAAGTAAAGAAGTTTTCTTTTGTTTCACTCATATTTGCCTCCGTGTTTTTGTACATTGAATTTATAGCATTGATCAATCATCCTCCCCTTTCACCGTGTGAACTCGCTTTCAGATTCTGAAAGTTCATGCTCAAAATGAAAGAAGCCCGGTAATTCCGGACTTCCTTCTGTGTCTTTCAGATCTGTTTTGATCTGTTTTCTTTATTGATTATCTGTATGCGCTGCCGGAGAGTGTCACTTCATTGCGCAGGCCATAGGCTGCGGGACTTCTGTCATCAAGCACTCTGCCCTCATCGTTGAGGATGCCGCTGTTATTTTTCAGAACCGCATTGAGCAGTGAGGTCGCAACCGTGATTTCGATTTCATTGGTTTCCTTCTTCAATACGGAGGTCACATCCGCATTGCCGCTTGCCTGATCCGCAATCACTTCAGTTCCGTTGATCCGGATGCCGTAAGCATCTTTGTTTCTGCCAAGATGGATCCAGACCTGCTGACCTTCTTCATAGCTCTCAGGTGTTTCAAATGATGCAGTATAAGTGCCGATGCCTGATACATCTTTCAGATCACTGCTTAACTGATCCCATGTTTTGAGTGTATCGATGTTTTCATCAAAGACGACTGTCTTGACGGTATCCAGTACGGTTTCTCCCGGAGTCCAGCTTTCAATCTTCAGATTCCAGCCGCTCACTTTGATTTCTTCGCTCATTGCGGCGGGTGCTTCTGTGTCTGCCGCCAGCACGTCCTCACTGACCGCAAAGATCACAGAGTCATTGGGTTCCAGGTGCACATGAACCCTGATACCTTCTTCGCTTTCCGTATAATCCGCAGCACTGACTTCACCGGTCCACGCATTGAGCAGATACGGTTTTCCGTTTCCTTTGAGAACAACATCTGTATCGACTGTTTCAGCTGTCTGCACATCTCTGTAATTATTCGCATTGCCGTAGTTGTAAATGAAGTAGTAATCCGCTTGATCATCCGCTCTGTGTGCGGTTAACAGTGTTTGATTTTCATAGGAGGCAGCCGGGATGACACCTGCGTTTCTGAGTGCATCCGCAGTTTCATCACTGGATGCGATCTGAATCACATTGTCTTTGGAAAGAAGTGTGCTCATCTGTTCCTTGATGTCTTCATCATTGAGATAGGATCTTTCTTCTGCCGGATTGCCGATGATAACAATTTTCAGACCTGCATCCGCATATTCATTGAGTCTCTGCACTGTTTCATAAGGAAGATCATTCACATTGTCAAGAATCAATGCCTGATAAGCCGCTCCGTCGATGTCCAGCCTGCCGTCCGTGACTTTCATATTGTCAAGTTCCATAACAGACGGATCAATGAAGTCGTAGCTGTAGCCGTTCTGTTCAAGGACTTCGGTTGTAAAGATCTTGTCCGGTCCCCAGAAATCGATTGTTTCGTAATAGCTGTGATGATAGACTGCCGCATCGACTTTGGCGGTTCCCTGTCTTAATACAAACTGGTTTCTTGCAATGAAGCTGAGATAGTTTTTCGCAAACAGCCAGTTGGGCTGTCTTTCACCCCATGAATTTGACCATCTGTAGGATTCAAATCCGGTAAAGCCGGGCCATTGTGTTCCTTCGACTGCGCCGCCGTTATAGGAGCCGTTGTAAGGATAGCCATGGAAGACGACCTGGTTGACACCGCTTGCGAATGCACGCTGATCATGCCAGATGTGATCCAGGAATGTCTGTTCGTAGTTTCCGGAATTGTATTCACCGTTGCCGCGTGTGCCGTATTCTCCGTTATCCTTTTTCGGATTCCATGTTTCTGTCCATTCAGCAGATGTTTCCATGGAATAGATTTTCTTATCCGTCGCATGAACTGCACCGGCCTGCAGGCGGTAGAAGTCCATATAGTCATTTCCGTACAGAGACTCTGTTTCCGGAATATCCGGATACATGGCTGTTTCGGCTGTATCCAGGCTCTTGCCGTAGGATGTCTGATAGCGCAATGTCAGCCCATGCGCTGCACAGAACTGCTGAAGCGGCTTGATGTTATTTTCGATATACATGTCTGTCAGCTCTTCACGGAAGTCATTGAGCACTTGGGATGAATTCTGATCAAACGAGAAGGAAGGAACCGGTTCACCCATGTAGTTGCCGATCGCTGTCCATTCATCGCTGCCGTCATAGATTGCAGGCAGATAAGCGGTGATATCATAACCGTGATCGTTCATAAAGGATGCCTGCAGATCATGTGTCCAGTCAAGATGTGTTTCAAACTCCAGAGAGTCGACAAACATGGATCTGCAGCTCTCAAATGCATCGCCATAATAAGGGATCAGTTCATTTTCCCAGTAATCGATGATCATCTGGCTGCCCGCTTTGGAGTAATGATCGACCTGATTGTTTTCATACTTCTGATTTCCGGACGGATGGGAGTACCATGCAAAGAGAACATATTCCCCTTCTCCTTCCGGTTTGAATTCAACACTGTATGTGCCGTCATTGTTGTCTTTGATCAGACTGTCATCAAGTCTGACGGCGCTGTCAAATGCAAGGACTCTGTTTGCTTTATCCGCATATTTTGCAACGCTGACACCTGCCAGTGTCACTTTTCCATTCACCTTTTCAGCATCGCTCACTGCTTCTTCAGAAACCGGAAGTGTTCCGTTAAACGGCTTCTGGGAAGTGATACCATCCACAAATGCGCCATCCATTTCCATCTGCGCGCCCTGGGCGGGATCGTTGACATCCTTGATCGTTGGCAGTGCCAAAGGCCATGCCGGGGTCATTGTGAAATCGATTGTGAAGCTGTTCCCCTTTGCGACTTCAAGAATATACTTTGTGATTTCTTTCCAGTTTTCGCTGCCCCAGTCAAGCTGACCTTCGCCATCTCCGCCGGCAACGGATACCGGAACGACTTCCGCTCCGCCGAATCCTGCCTGTACCATGGATTCGATTTCTTTTTTCACTTCTTCTTTGTCCATCATGGAGCCGGGAACCCACCATCTGGTCAGAGGCTTGTTCTCATCTGACGGATTGGCAAAAGCTGCCGCAAATTCTGATTTCACTGCTGTGTTTTCCTCTTTCTGTTCTGTTTCGGCTGTCTGTGTGCACCCGAGCAATGATGCTGCAAGCAATCCTGCAAGTGCTGATCTGACTGTTTTCTTCATCACATCTCTCCTTGTGTCTGCACTGATATTGTCATCGTTTTCAATAGTTTTCTGTATGAATTCTGGTGACAACTCGTATGGAAAAATGTGACAATTGAGACAGGTAACCAAAATGAGCGATATCAGTATCATCAACGAAATGATCCGGAATGAACGGATCCGTCCGGGCTTTACGGCAATCCATCTGAATTCCTATCTCACCAACCTTCCGGTTGAAAATGACAACGCGGAACTGAAAGGCATCCTCAGATACTTTTCTTCACCCGAAGTTTATCTGTCTCTTTACCAGAAGGAGGAATTCGTAAACGGACTGTCTCTGGAAGTCAAGGCGGAAATCTTCCATGATGAAGAGATCCGCGCAGGAATCAATTACCGGGAAAGCCTCTTCCACAATCATGATTTCTTTGAAATGATGTATGTCTATTCCGGAACATGTAAAAACGTGATCGGTCATAAGGAGATGCGGCTTGAGGCAGGAGAACTTCTGCTCTATAATCTGCAGACTGTTCATAAACTCATCCTCGATGATCCCGAAGCGGTCGTATTCAATATACTGGCCGGCAGAGAGGTTTTCAGCAAATCATTCCTGAATCTCTTTTCCGAAAACAATCCGGTTCTTCAGTTTTATATTCATTCTCTTTATGACATACCGGGTGACCAGTACTGTGCATTTCATCTGTCTGGAAATGAAGCGCTCAATCCTCTTCATAACATGATTGCGGAATTCATTCAAAAAGATGAGATGTATGAAAAGATCATGTATCTGGATTTCCAGAGTCTTCTTGTGCGATTGGCAAGAATCCGTCTTTCAACACGTTCCGGTCTTTCGGTAACATATCATGAGGGACTGGATATCAATGATGTTCTGATGTATATCCATGACAATTACACGGATGTCACTCTGCAATCCCTTGCCGATCATTTCTCCTATACAACCAGATCAATGATCCGCTTTCTGAAAAAATATACCCATAAGACATTCACTGAGATTCTGCGTGACTTCAGGTTACTGAGTGCATGCAGCATGCTCAGATACAGCAATACCTCAATCGATGAAATCGCATTGCAGACCGGGTTCAGCGAGCGCAGCTATTTCGACAGAGTGTTCAAGCAGACCTTTGCGGTCACTCCTGCCGAATACCGCATTTCAGCCGATGTTTGACTTCTGACTTTGCAAAGTGATGAAACATGCAAAGTCTTATTACCATTTTTTGCAAAAACAGTCCGGAAGTTCCGGGCTGTTTTCCAGTATTCATGATTCTGAGGATTGTGTATCTTTACGGTTCATTTTCTGTATTCAAAATTCAGTTTATCGTAGGTCTTCCCATTCACTTCAATGCCGTTCTTTTCCGTACTGACATAGGTCATTCCGGCCTTTTCAAGAACGCGCTTTGAGCCGATGTTTTCAGCAGCACACCACGCTTTGATGCATGGAATGTTTTCGTTTTCGCTCAGGTATTCAATGACAGCAGTCAGCGCTTCACTCGCATTGCCTTTCCCCTGCCATGCAGGAACAACACTGAAACCGACTTCGATCTGATCATTCTCATAATCATAGGCTCCGATTGTGCCGATCAGTATATCATCGACATCCATAACCCAGGAATAGACATGTTCATCTTTGTCATAGCTTTGGATAAACCTTTTTACGGTTTCTTCTGCCATTTCCTTTGTCGCATATGGATTCCATCCGGAGTATTTGTACATGGAAGGATCTGTTCCCATGTGCCTGTACAGAGCATCAGCATCTTCAGGCTGATATCTGCGCAATGTCATCCTCTCTGTCCATAACTCGACTGTTCCATGGACTTCGATTTCTTCAATGGAAGCAATCTGGGATTCGTAAATGAGAACATCCTCAATGAAAATACCGTCTTCTTTTCCGCCATATTCATGCATTAAGAATTCATAGTTCCCATAGCTGGCCAAGCCGGTAAAGGTATTTCCGT
>CACWLH010000059.1 GCA_902761625.1 uncultured Erysipelotrichaceae bacterium | reverse complement strand
AGCGGATGAAATCGGCCGCAAAGCCGCTGCCGAAGCAGCCGCCAAGGAAAAAAGAGAAGAAGAAAAGCGCGAAGCAGAACGCATCAAAGCGGAAAATGCCCGCATTTACAACGAGGAAAAGAAGAAAGCCGCCTCAAAATAAATCGTCTTATGAAAGCTGCAGATCATCTGCAGTTTTTTTATTGTTTCTGCCATTTCATTAAGAATTCGGAATTTTTTATGGTGGAAGGGGGATGATTTGATACAATTTAGGTGAGGTGCGATATGAAAAGAAAATGGATCATTTCCGCGCTCTGTGTATGCCTGATCAGCGGGTGCGGCAAAAAGGACGAAGTACCGGAAGAAACAGCTGAACCGGAACCCGTCAAGGAAGAAACAGGCGTCTGGGTCAAAGAAATCGGTGAAATGGACATTACGGTTGCCCGTGCGCTTGATGCTTTTGAGCAGGTTGAAATCCCGTATGAGGGAACCATGGTGCTTGGTGAGATGGAGCGGATCGGCCAGCCGGCTGAATGGTTCACCGAAGGCTATGATGTCAACGCGATTGTGGTTGAAATGGATGGCAAGCACGGTGTTTATGACTTCAGCGGCAATGAACTCTATACACCGACCGTCAATGTGCATTCCACGCCGTTTGCCAAGGGAATCTCCCTGGCCAAGTTCAAGGACGCGGAAAGCGGCGGATGGAAATATGTATACGGCTATTGCAATTCAACGATTTCAAGCGCGGTTGTGATGGCACCTGATTTCAGGTCGGTCAGCGATGTGCCGTTTGCGGATTATCAATATGCGCCATACAGCGACACCACCACCATTCCGTTCTGGGCAATCGTGGACGGAACCTTCGGTGTGGTGACACCAGGAAAGAAGGAAGACGGCAGCGCTGACGGCAAGTACAGCTTCGCGCCTTATGGCGGCACCGGTCTGACCCGCAATATGATCGTGCCTGTGCTCGATGCGATGTATAAGCCGACCGCTCATGTGGTGGTTTTCCAGAGCGGTGCGATCGGTCCGGATGTGCCGGAATATCTGGGTAAATATCAGCAGGGCTCCTATGCCAACGGCTATTACCGTCTGAAATATGATGATACAGTGATTCTCATCCATGCCGAAACCGCAACCCAGATCGGCTGGGCTTACCATGATGCCAAGACCTTCACCGAAGGCTATATCCCCGTCAAGCGCTACGGCTATTGGGCGCTGCTGAATGAGGCAGGCGAAGAGGTGACTGATTATGTCTTCAATGACATCTCCAATGTATGCGATGGCAAAGCATATGTGCGCATCGGCAAGCAATGGGGCATCATCAATGTGGCCGAAGCCGTCGAACGCGGACAGAATGTCACCTGGACCGCACTCTTCGGCACTGAGGCGGGCGATTCTCTGGGAACGCTTACCGTTCATGTCGGCGATCTGAATTTCCGCACCGGTCCGGATACCGGTTATGAGGCAGTCGGCAACTCTGTGCCCAATTCCAGATATCCCGTCTATGAAATCACCGAAGCCAGCGGTTTCACCTGGTACAGAATCGACGAGGGCGTCTGGATTCCCAGTGAAGGCACCTGGGCAACCTATGAAAAAGGTGTGTTCACCGCTGATGAGGGCCCCAACAAAACAGTCCGGCCGGATATGAGCCAGGAAAAACAGGGCTGAAAAGAATCGATGACCTCCGCCTGCAAAGGGCGGGGGTTTTTTGAATTTTCCTTTAAGATTCCAGACTGGCAGCGGAAAACACCCCCAGTCGCGATATAATGGAAAACGTATACGAGTAAGATCCGGATATACCGGATTGATATAAATCTGAAACGAGGCATTTGGTATGAAAAAGAAAAAGTGGCTGATTCCCGTGATCATCGCGGTGCTTGCACTGGCCGGGCTGCTGGTATGGTATCTGAATAAAGACAAAAACAGTTCCGGCACGGATGGCGTTTATGTGCAGAGCATCGCTTCATTGAACGGCAATGTCGTGGCTGATCGTTATTCAGGCGTGGTTGAATCCCAGCAGACCGCGGATTTCAAAGCGGCGTCAGGCCGTGAAATTGAGGAGATCATGGTGATTCCGGGCCAGAATGTGGCCGTGGACACACCGCTTTTCCGTTACAGTATCCGCGATGCCGAAAACAAGGTGGCAAGCGCCAATCTTGAAATCGAGAATTATAACAACCAGATTTCCATTCTGGCCGCAAGCGGAAACACCACTGACATCCAGCTGCAGATCAGACAGCTTCAATATCAGATCCAGGTGCAGCAGCAGGAGATCGCCGGCTATGAGCAGGAGATCGCCAATGCGGAAGTCAGATCAACCATCGACGGCGTGGTCAAATCGGTCAATGAGAACGGCATCGGCGCCGATGGCATGGAAGCTCCGATTGTCGTGGTCAGCGAGACCGGCGATTTCCGCGTCAAGGGCAAGGTGTCCGAGCAGTCCATCGGCAGCTTCTATCCGGGCATGAGCATTTTTGTGCGCTCACGCGTTCATGAGAACCAGGTCTGGCACGGCGAGATCTCCTCGATTGACAGTGAGCCGGAACAGAATAACAACAACTATTACGGGGCAGGCGAAAGCAGCTCCAAATATCCGTTCTATGTGACTCTGGAAAAGACTGACGGGCTGATGCTCGGCCAGCATGTCTATATTGAACCGGACTTCGGCCAGGGCGAAAAGAAGGAAGGCCTCTGGCTGGATATGAGTTTCATCGCCTACGATGAAAGCGGCGCGCCTTATGTATGGTGCGGCACGGACGGAAAGCTGAAAAAGAGAACCGTCACACTCGGGGAAACCGATGAGGAAAGCTACAGCGTGCAGATCCTTGAAGGTCTGGATGAAAACGATCTGATCGCCTGGCCGGATGAGACATATACCGAAGGCATGAAGGCCGTTACCGTCATGGAGGGTGAGTGAGATGCTGCTGGAATTATCCGGTATCTGCAAAAACTACGGCAGCGGCCAGGCAGCCGTGGCAGCGCTGAAAAACGTGAACCTTTCCGTTGCGGAAGGGGAGTATATTGCGATCATGGGGCCTTCCGGCTCCGGCAAGACAACCCTGATGAATATCATCGGATGTCTTGACCGTGCGGATGAAGGCACCTATATGCTTGACGGGATTGATATCTCCGCGATGGATGAAAACCGTCTTTCCGATGTGCGCCTCAACAAGATCGGCTTTGTCTTTCAGACATTCCAGCTGCTTGCCGGCGATACCGCCCGCGACAATGTGGCGCTGCCTTTGATCTATGCAGGCGTCAAAAAGACAGACCGTGAGAAACAGGCGGAAGAGGCCTTAACCAGGGTCGGACTTGAAGAGCGTATAGGCTTTTATCCCAATCAGCTCTCCGGCGGTCAGAAGCAAAGAGTGGCGATCGCCCGGGCGATGATCAATCATCCCCGCATCCTGCTCGCCGATGAGCCTACCGGTGCTCTGGATCAGGCCAGCGGCAGACAGGTCATGGATCTTTTTGACACGCTCAACCGTGAGGGAACAACCATCATCATGATCACCCATGATGCATCAGTCGCAAAAAACGCCAAGCGGATCTGCTATATCGTCGACGGCGTGCTGAGTGAGAAAGGAGCGGATGAGCAGGATGAAGAATAAGAAAACCATCGCCATTGTTCTTGCGGCTGCTTTGCTTCTGACCGGCGGCTTCTTCGGCATCCGCCAGTACCGCAATGCGACAAGAAAAACATCCGCCGTCCCGGTGGAGATGCTCAACCAGCAATATTATTCCGAAGGCGCTCAGATGTATGGCAGCATCTATGACGCCGACAGCCAGAACATTTATCTGCAGCCGACCTCCATCATTGAACGCGTCTATGTGAGTGAAGGCCAGCCGGTCGCCAAAGGTGATCCGCTGATTGCCTTTGATATGACATCCCAGCAGCTCAATACCGAAATCAAGCAGCTCGAAGTCGAGACGATCATGAACAATATTGCCAAGGCGAAAGAAGAGCTGATCAAACTGCAGAATGCAAAACCATATGTTGAACCGACCACGGCTCCGGAGCCCGAACCGACCCCCGAACCCGAGGATCCGGTACCCGAACCGATTCAGGAAGAAAAGAAAAATGACGCATGGACCGCGCTCAAGCGGCTGGATCAGAAATATGAAACCGATGACGGTCTTCTCCATTATCTTCTGACAAAGGACGGACTTCTTTACGGTTCCTTCTTCAATGAGCTGAAAAAACAGCCCGCCGGCACAATGGCGGTGCTGGAAGTCAGAGATAAAGACGTCAAGGACGGCACGATTGTCACTTCCTGGACACTCAACAGCAGTTTCATCACGGCTGATTATGATGATCGTGACTGCTGGTTCATTCTCACCCATGACAAAGCAGGCGGCACAGGCAGCGTCATCATCGATGCCGGCGGCAGTGCGCAGCCCGGCTGGAACCAGGCTGACATCTGGCAGCCCGAAGGCTCCGGCAATGGCAATGCTCCTTCATCATCAGAAGAAGATGAAAACTATGACGGCATCTATACAAAAGAAGAACTGGCCGAGATGATCGCCGCCAAGCAGAATGAGATACGCGATCTGGATCTTGCCCTGCGGCGGGCTCAGCTTGAACTGAAAGTCATGCGCGAATCGCTGGATGACGGTGTGATCTATGCGGAAAAGGACGGGGTTGTCAAAGTGCTCGGCGATCCGGCCAATCCGCCCCAGGACGGCAGTCCGTTCCTGTCGGTCGCATCCGGAAGCGGTCTGACCGTGCGGGCCACGGTTTCCGAACTGCTTCTGGATCAGATCAAGATCAATCTGCCGGTCACCATCACCTGCTTTGACACCGGTGAGATCTTCAACGGTGTGGTGACATCGCTTGATGTCTATCCGGAAATTAAATGACGGAGAACTCCTCTCTAACAAAGTAAGTTATACCTCCGATGATTTCTATGTCTATTGCGAAGATGCGCCGGTATTGCCCGCCTATGCATTCCTGCAGGTTCAGCTTGGCTCAGGCGAAGCCTCATCCGGAATCGCCATTGAAAATGCCTTTGTGCGCAAGGATGCCTCGGGCAGCTATGTGATGAAGGCGGAAGACGGAAAACTGAAAAAGCAATATGTGAAAACCGGACGTTCCTTCTATGGCTATGCGACGGAAATCCTGGAAGGGCTGAGCCTTGAGGATGCGATCACATTCCCGTATGGCGACGGCGCAATCGAGGGAACCAGCGTTGAAATCAGCGATGATGTGGGGGTGTTCTACCAATGATTGAGAATATCAGACTTTCATTCAGAGGCATCCTCTCCCATAAGATGCGCTCCTTTCTGACGATGCTGGGCATCATTATCGGTATTGCCGCGATCATTGCGATTGTTTCAACCATCCAGGGAACCAATGAACAGATCCAGAAAAATCTGATCGGCTCAGGCGTGAACAATATCACCGTTGCCCTGAGTGAATCCGACTGGGTATATGATTATTCCGCCGGCATTCCGGATGGAATTCCCACAGTCAGCGAAGAACAGCTGGAAAAGCTGCGCGGCATCAGACATGCCGAAAATGTTTCGCTGTTTCACAGCAGGCAGGATTATGACGGCGCATATCATCTGGCCACTTCATTGTCAGGCGGATATGTGCTCGGTATTGATACGGAATATTTTGATACCGCCGGCCTGATTGTGCGCAAGGGCAGGGGCATCTGTGCAAATGATCTGGAAAATTTCCGGCGCATCTGCGTGCTGGATGAAGACAGCGCACAGTCATTGTTCCAGTCGGAGAATCCCGTCGGCAGCACCATTGAAATCCATGGCGAACCGTTCACGGTGGCAGGTCTGGTTGTTGAGAAGGAAATCTTTGAACCGCGGATCACATCGATGGATGACTATTACACCTATGCCGGTGAAAAGGCGGGCAGAATCTATATCCCCGCCACGGTATGGCCTTTGATCTATCAGTATGATGAGCCGGAAACGGTGATCATAAGGGCTGACCGCACTGAAAACATGACCGCCATCGGCAAAGAGGCGGAGACCATTCTCAATGAGACATTCAGCAGCGAAACCTATTCTTACAAGGCGCAGGATCTCCTGGAACAGGCCAGACAGATTCAGCAGCTGTCCGAAAGCACAAACACGATGCTGCTGTGGATTGCGGCGATCTCATTATTGGTCGGAGGAATCGGCGTGATGAATATCATGCTTGTCTCCGTTACCGAGCGCACCGCTGAAATCGGTCTGAAAAAGGCGATCGGCGCACCCAAACGGGCGATCATGACCCAGTTTCTGACCGAGGCGGTGGTGTTGACCTCCACCGGCGGACTGCTTGGCGTCATCACCGGCATTGTGCTTGCTGAACTGATTTCCCAGATCAACGGAACCCCGGTGGCAATCAGTGTTCCTGCATCGTTGTTCGCAGTGCTGTTCTCGATGGCCATCGGCATCATCTTCGGCATCCTGCCTTCCCATAAGGCGGCCAATCTCGATCCCATCGAGGCATTGCGTCACGAATAAGCATTTTAAAAAGGGCGGATGCCCTTTTTAAATTCAAAGATGAATATGCATGTAGGCAGTATGGTCTTTTGTATAAACCGTGAAGCCGGTTTGATCAAACAGACCATATGTGCAGGGATGGCCGTTTTTGGGCAGGCTCACACTGCCCGGATTGAGCAGATAAACGCCGTCCTTTTTTTCACAGACGGGAATGTGGGTATGGCCGGAAAGGAAAATATCATTTTCATTCAGCTTCGGAAGCTTTTCAGGACCGTAGATGTGGCCGTGGCTCATGAAGATCAGTCTGTCTCCATAAGGAACGATATTGTAATCCGAAGTGACCGGGAAGTTCAGCACCATCTGATCCACTTCAGCTTCGCAGTTGCCTCTGACCGCGATCGGCCGCAAAGGAAGCCCGTTCATGATTTCAATCACCTTTTTGGGGGCATAGGAGGCGGGCAGATCATTTCTGGGACCGTGGTAGAGAATATCGCCAAGGCACAGCAGCACATCCGGCTGATGAATGCGGATGGCATCAAGCAGGGTAATCGCACCGTCAAGGGCGCCGTGAATGTCACTTACGACAAGCATTTCAGTTTTCATATACATGTTCTCCATCAGAATCATAGCACAGATACGCGTGCTATAATGAAACCGTTAAACGGAGTGGACTTATGAAAGATAAATGTGTATTGGTCGGTATCAGCGGCGGGATTGCCGCCTTCAAGATCTGTTCTCTTGTTTCCTCATTGAAGAAAAAAGGAAACGATGTTCATGTGCTGATGACAAAGGAGGCGGAGCAGTTCGTGACGCCTTTGACTATGCAGACCCTCAGCGGCAACCGTGTCATTACTGATCTGTTCAGCCTGGATGAGAATCCGGAGGTTCATCATATCGCCCTGGCAAGAAAGGCGGATGTGTTTGTGATTGCCCCGGCAACCGCCAATATCATTGCCAAAGTCGCCAATGGCATCGCTGATGACATGCTGACAAGCACGTTCCTTGCTTCGGACTGTCCGAAGCTGATCGTGCCGGCCATGAACACATATATGCTGGAAAACCCTGTCACTCAGGACAATATCGCAAAATGCGCCTCCTATGGCATGCATATCCTCGACAGTGCCAGCGGCTATCTGGCATGCGGCGACACGGGCAAGGGAAGAATGCCCGAAGCGTCCGTGATTCTTGATGCGGTTGAAATGATTGCATGCAAAGAGCGCTATCTGGCCGGCAAACGTGTGCTCATCAGTGCTGGTCCCACCCGCGAGGCGCTTGATCCGGTGCGCTATGTGACCAATCATTCCTCCGGAAAAATGGGCTATGAGCTGGCCAAGGCAGCCCGCAATGCGGGGGCTGAGGTGACCCTTGTGGCAGGTGCGAACAATCTTGCGGATCCGGTGGGCATTGATGTGATCCCGATTGTTTCAGCGGCGGATCTGGCGGAGGAGATTCTTTCCAGACAAAGTGAAAGCGACATCATCATCATGGCCGCGGCAGTCGCCGATTATACGCCTGTTTCCAGAGCGGATCAGAAGATCAAGAAGGCGGAAGGGGAATTCTCCATTGCCATGAAACGGACGGTCGATGTGCTGGCCGCGCTTGGCAAGCGCAAGCGGCAGGGACAGATCCTGATCGGCTTTGCAATGGAAACGCAGAACCTGATCGAAAATGCATCAAAGAAACTTGAGGCGAAGAATGCGGATTATATCATCGCCAATTCGATCGCCGATGAAGGCGCCGGCTTCGGCGTTGATACCAATATCGTCACGATTATTTCAAAAGAGGGACTCAATCCGCTCGGCCTGCTTTCCAAAGAGGAGACGGCGGAGAGAATTCTTGAATTCTGCACAAAGAGGGAGGACTGAACATGCTGCTGGCAATTGATGTGGGCAACACGAACATCGCCCTTGGAATCATGGATGGCGACAATATTATCGGACGCTACCGCCTGATTACCAAGACAACCCGCACCTCCGATGAATTCGGCTTCTTCATCCGGGAGTTCCTGGCTCAAAGCGAGCTCAAACCGGATGACATTGAAGATGTGATCATTTCATCGGTCGTTCCCAAACTGATGTACGCCCTGACTTCCGCGATCATCAAATACATCCATAAAAAACCGATCATCATCTCACCGGATCTGAAAACCGGCATCACGGTGATTTCCGAAAACAGAAACAGCGTCGGCGCCGACCGGATTGTCAATACCGCCTATGCCCATCACACCTATGGCAGAAGCGCGATCATCGTTGATTTCGGAACCGCGACAACCTTTGATTATGTATCGGAAAAAGGAGAATTCAAATATGTCGTCATCGCACCGGGACTGGGCATTTCAGCCGAAGCGCTGACCTCTCTGACCGCAAGACTGCCTGAAATCGAAATTCAGAAACCGGCCAGCGTGCTTGGCACAAACACCGTTACCGGCATGCAGGCGGGAGTCGTCTACGGCTATATCGGGGCGGTGGAATACATCATCCGCCAGATGAAAAAAGAGCTGAATGATCCGGACTGCCTGGTCATTGCAACGGGAGGTCTTGGCAAGGTGGTTTCCAATGAAACCGATGAGATCGATGAATACGATCCGGATATCGCCTACAAGGGACTGAAAATCATCTATGAGATGAACAAAGAGGACTTTGCGTCATGATCCGTGTCTTTGATCTGCATGCCGATCTTGGTGAAGCGCTCAAAGGCCGCTTTGACGGCAGGACATCCGTTCTGAAAGAAGAGTGGATCCCGCGCATGAAACAGGGAGGCGTCGGTATTTCCGCTGCCGCAAGCTTCTTTGCGGGAACGGAGAGCTGGGCGGATATGATGAATGAGGTGGACATGGTCCGCCATGACATCGAGCTTTCCGGCGCAAAGCTGATTCTTGACAAAGAAGATCTTTGCGAACCGACGGAAGAGCCCGCATTCTTAATGACCATTGAAGGCATGTGCGGCATCAGGGACAACGTGAGTGAAAAGATCAGATGGCTTTATGAACGCGGCAACCGCATCGGCAGCCTGGAATGGAATGATCAGAATGAGCTGGCCACCGGCAATTCCGGTGACCCGTGCAGGGGACTCACCGAAAAAGGAAAAGAGGCAGTCAGGGAAATGAACCGCCGCCATATGATCATCGATGTGTCCCATGCCAATGAAAAAACCTTCTGGGATCTGACTGAATGCAGTGAGCTGCCTCTGATTGCCACCCATTCCAATGCAAAATCCTTGTGCACCGTTGAGCGCAATCTGACCAACCAGCAGATCCGCGCCATCGCGCAAAAGGGCGGTCTGATCGGCATGAACGCATGTGCCGCCTTCATCAGCGATGATCCCGCAAAGCGTACCGCCCGCACCCTGGCATCCCATGCCCGCTATATCGCGGATCTTGCCGGCATTGAACATGTCGCATGCGGATTTGACTTTGGTGCATATTACGGCGCAAAGGCGGATCATGATCTGAATTCGCCTGAAATGACGCAGAATTTCATTGATGGGCTCAGAGCGGAAGGCTTTGATGAAGAAGAAATAAAGGACATCGCTTATCGCAATGTCCTGAGATTTCTGAATCAATATCTTTGAATCATTCCCATAAGACGTCGGGGTAGATACCGGCGTCTTTCATTTTCTGAACGCGCTCCTCAACTTCGGGCTTGTCCTCTTTGTAGGTGACGCCGAACCATTGATCCTTGCTGGAAAGAACTTTGACCGTGCAGACCTTCTCTTTCACAAGCTCACCGATGGCGGTCGGAAGCACATGTTCGCAGGTCATCGGGTTCTCATCATAGTTCTCTTTGAGATATCTGGCGAAGATCGGTTCCACCTGTCTGAAGATTTTGGGCGTGAATCCCCAGAAGTTCATTGAAACAAGCGTATTCTCATCGAGCGGTTTCCATTCGCCGTCCTCCTGGAAATAGGGCTTTCCGTCGCGGCGGATGATTTTGCGGATTTCACGGATGGCAGTCAGGTTTCTGTTTTCATCCTGCTGGCAGACGCCTCTGGTAACGGTGCCGTTGTCAGTCAGGGTGTTTCCGCAAAGATAGCCGACCATCGCGTAATGATCATCGCTGACTTCCTCGCTCAAGTACTGATAAATCACACGATATGCATCCTTGCCGTAGAAGTCATCCGCATTGATGATGGCGAAGGGCTGTTTCACGATGCCTTTGAGCGCAAGCAGGGCATGGGTGGTTCCCCAGGGCTTTACGCGTCCTTCCGGAAGGGTATATCCGCCCGGAAGCACATTCATATCCTGATAGGCAAACTCAACCTTCATATGCTTTGACACACGGTTGGTCAGCGCTTTTTTGAACGCTTCCTCGTGTTCTTTGCGGATAATCAGGATGACTTTTTCAAAGCCTGCCTCTTTTGCGTCATATATTGAGAATTCGATGATCGGCTCGCCATGATTGCCGACTCCGTCAATCTGTTTCATGCCGCCGTATCTGCTTCCCATACCCGCGGCTAAAATTACCAAAACCGGTTTCTTGTTCATGATATTTGCTGTCCCCCCCCTTAAGGTTTCTCCTTTAAATTATATCATCATTCATAAAGGTATCATGTAAAATATAAGTCATGAAAAAAATAATACTGGCTTCAAAAAGCCCGCGGCGTAAAGAACTGCTTGAAAAATGCGGCATAGACTTTGAATGCATGCCGATGAATATCGACGAATCCCTTGATGCGGGAAACACCCTTGAGGAAAAGATCCGCATCCTTTCACAGCGCAAGGCGGCCGCCTGTCTGGCTGCTTATCCCGATGCGGTGGTGATCGGCTCCGACACCATTGTCACCGTGGATGAGAAGATCCTCGGCAAACCGAAAAGCCGTCAGGAGGCGAAGGAAATGCTGAGAGAGCTCTCCGGACGCACCCACCGGGTGATCACGGGCGTGTGCATCATCAGCTCAGCCCGCACATACAGCGATGTATCCGTTTCCGAAGTGACATTTGCACCTTTGAGCGAGGAGGAAATCACTGCTTATACGGAAAGCGGGGAATGCGATGACAAGGCCGGCTCCTATGCCATCCAGGGACTGGGCGGCAGATTTATCACCCATATCAGCGGCGATTATTATGCGATCATGGGGCTGCCTCTGAATCTTGTCTACGAAGAACTCAAAAACATTGATCTGTATTGAGCCGCACCATGCGCACGTTGACTGCCCCGTTGAAGGGATCATTGAAACATGCCCTGTGTATGTTTCTTTTGTTTTTTCTGTGAAATCGTCAGAAAATAATGGTGAAGGGAAATCAGTATGAATCAGAAGACAGAATTATCCACCAGTGACAGACTGGCATTTGACAGAACCCATCTTGCCAACGAGCGCACCCTGCTGGCATATGTGAGAACCTTTATCGGTATGGTTTCGGCAGGCATAGCAATTCTCAAGGTATTTGATTTTCCCTGGGCAAGACCCATTGCCTGGGTGTTTCTGGCTGCCTCACTGCCGATGCTCGTTACAGGCATCTTAAGATATCTGAAAACCGCACGCGGTCTGAAACAATACCGCAGCGGCATTGTGAACAGAACGAAAGGCTGAGCAGACAATGCTTGAAGTAAAGGAATGGACAGTGGAGGAAAACGTTGAAAACGAAAACGCCGCGGCTTATATCGGCCGCTGTCTTTCACTGTCTGCGAACCAGCTGAAAACCATTGTCAAATATCATCTTTGCGGGATTAATCAATGTATGATCACGGAGAAATCCACCGTGAAAAGCGGCGATGAGATTTCCTGCACCATTCCCGATCCAAGACCCGTTCATGACATTCCGTATGCTTATGATCTGGATGTTCTGTATGAGGATCATTATGTTTCAGTGATCAACAAACCCAGAGACATGGCGGTGATACCGGGGCCGGGCAACTGGAATGAGAATGTGGCGATGGCATTGCTGAACAGGTATGGAAAGAATGCCTATTTCCGGATTGCCCACCGCATTGACAAATGCACCAGCGGCTGCCTGCTGATCACCCGCACAAAGAAGGCGACAAAGCTGATGGCTTACCAGCTGCAGAACCATACATGCGCAAGAGAATATCTTGCCATCGTCAAAGGCAATCTTTACGAGGCGGGCACGATTGAACTGCCTCTGGAGCGCGATCCGAACAATTTCCGCAGGATGGGGGTCAGGGAAGACGGCAGGTATGCACTCACAATGTATGAACCGCTGACTCAGCTGAATGATGCAAGTGAAGTGAAAATCAGACTGAAGACAGGCAGAACCCACCAGATCCGCGTCCATTTTGCGGCCATCGGACATCCTCTGATTGGGGATGATCTCTACGGTCAGCCTTTTGAACCCTATGATACAAAAGGCGCGCTTCTGCATGCCCGCACCCTGGAATTCATCCATCCTTTCACCGAAGAGAAGATGGTGATCACTGCTCCGGTGCCATCCTGTTTTGAAACAGTGAAAGAGCTGCTCAGATGAATATGAAGACTGAGGCCGAAGGGCCTTTTTCTGATGGAGCGTACAGGATCATCTCTTTTTCAAAGATGGCAGATATTGTACAATGAAACAAAGAAAACCTTGCAAAGGAGACAATGAATATGGGATTTTCAAAAGACTTTCTCTGGGGCGGCGCAACCGCGGCCAACCAGTATGAGGGAGGCGTAAAAGAAGGCGGGGCCGGTTTAAGCACGGCCGACGTCATGACCAACGGCTCCCACACCGTCAGAAGACAGGTCACATGGGTCAAGCCTGACGGCACAACAGGCTCCACACCGTTATGCTTCGGCAGTATGGAAAGACACCTTCCCGAGGGTGCGATTCCGGTCGAACTCGACGATCCGAAATACTACTATCCTTCCCACATCGCTTCTGATTTCTATCATCATTACAAGGAAGATATCAGACTGTGTGCGGAAGAAGGATTCAAATGTCTGCGTTTCTCCATGAAATGGAGCAGACTGTTCCCCAATGGTGATGATGAAACCGTCAATGAGGAAGGCGTGAAGTTCTACAGCGACGTGTTTGATGAATGTCTGAAATACGGCATTGAACCGCTTGTCACACTTTCCCATTATGAAACACCGCTGGCGTTTGCCCAGAAATACAACGGCTGGGACAGCCGCTATCTGGTTGACAAATTCGTGAAGTATGCGGAAACATGCTTCGAAAGATTTGCCGGCAAAGTAAAGTACTATCTGACGTTCAATGAGATCAACTGCATTGAGCATGCGCCTTATGTCACCGCCGGTCTGATCCATGCGGATCCGCAGAACATCGCCAATGCGACCTTCCACCAGTTCCTGGCTTCCGCATTGACGGTCAAGGCTGCCCATGAGAAGCATCCGGATGTGAAGATCGGCATGATGCTCGCATACGGTCCGACCTATGCATATACAACTGATCCCGAGGATCAATTGCTTGCCCAGCAGCGTTCCAACAGCACATTGTTCTATGCCGATGTGCAGATGCTTGGCAGATATCCGAATTACAAGCTTGCCCAGTATGAAAGAGAAGGCATCCGTATTCCGGCCGAAGAAGGTGATATGGACATTCTGGCAAAATACACATGCGACTTCCTCTCATTCAGCTGCTATGGCTCCCATGTTGTCACCTATCATGATGAGAATGCCGAGGCGGGAGAGGGCAATGGCGGCACCCAGGCTCACATGGTCAGAAACCCGTACCTCAAGACAATGAAGAGATATTTTATTGAAGAAGCTAAGTGTGGAACCATTGAGTGCGGTTTTGGCGGCGGACAGGTCGTGGTATCCGTAAAGTTTAAAGAGGAAACAGGTTCCCGGAGATCTCCGTGGCAGTGGCTCTCTCTTGTGGAATATGACGGCATTCCGCTGATGGGCTATCTGTACTGGGGATGTGTTGATATGGTATCAAACGGCGAGGGCGAAATGGCCAAGCGCTATGGACAGATCTATGTCGATGCGGATAATCTTGGCAAGGGAACATTCAAACGTTCCTGCAAGGATTCCTACTATTGGTATCAGAAGTGCATCGCCTCCAACGGCGAGGATCTTGACTGATCATTAATGCATGAACAAAGGGTATGGCGTCAAAGTCATATCCTTTTCAGTTCCCGATGATGTCATGACATGAAATCCGTACCTTCATAAAGTTATCTGATTCGGTATTTTTGGGGGTTGCGGGTTTTGTTGATTTTGGTCAAAATAGGGATGAAGTAACACATCGCTTCATAATCGTAGGAGGTGAAACATGACTTATCAGAAAGAAAGTTTTGAAAATCTGATTGAGAGAATGGAAGCCTATCTGGGTGAGAAAAAGTATGTCGAAGCCAGAGAAAGTATCATTGATCTGGAACCGGTTGACATCGCTTATATCATGGAGAGTCTGCCGGAAGATACCATACCGGTTGTTTTCAGACTGCTTCCCAAAGAGCTGGCGGCGGAAGTTTTCGTCGAGCTTGACACCGATTCGCAGGAAAACCTGATCAAAGGTTTCTCAAGGTCCGAGCTGAAGGAAGTCATCGATGAGCTCTACCTCGATGACGCCGTCGATATCATCGAGGAGATGCCTGCCAACGTGGTCAAGCGGATTCTGGCGACTGCCGATCCTGAGACAAGAAGAGATATCAACAACATTCTGCAGTATCCGGAAGATTCCACCGGATCGATCATGACCACCGAGTATATCGATCTCAAGAGTCATCTGACTGCTGAGGATGCTCTGAAGAAAATCAGGCGTGTCGGTCAGGATATGGAAACCATCAACGTCATGTATGTCGTTGACAAGGACAGACATCTGCTCGGCTATGTTTCCATCCGCACATTGCTGCTGGCGGAAGAGGATCAGACCATGGCGGATATCATGGATGACACGATCATCAGCGCCTCCACACTGGATGACCAGGAAGAAACCGCCCGTAAATTTGAAAAGTATGACTTCCTGACCATGCCGGTTGTCGACAAGGAAAACAGACTTGTCGGTATCGTCACCATCGACGACGCTCTCGATGTCCTCATGGAAGAAACCACCGAAGATATCGAAAAGATGGCCGCCATCACCCCGACATACAAGACATATCTCAATACCGGTATTATTGAAACCGTGAAATCCCGTATTCCGTGGCTGCTGCTGCTGATGGTGTCCGCCACCTTCACCGGCCAGATCATCTCCTCATTCGAGGATGCGCTGGCGGCGGTGACAGTGCTCAATGCATACATCCCGATGCTGATGGATACCGGCGGAAACTGCGGCTCCCAGGCTTCGGTCACCGTCATCCGCGGTATTTCACTTAACGAAATCACCATCAAGGACCTCATCAAGGTCATCTGGAAGGAAATGCGGGTTGCCGTCATTGTCGGCTGCATCCTTGCGGCATGCAATTTCGTCAAGCTCATGCTTGTGGACAAGATGCTGTTCCATAACCCGATCACCATGACCGTGGCGATGGTCATCTGCCTGACCCTGGTATTCACCGTATTTGCAGCAAAGCTGGTCGGCTGCTCATTGCCGATTCTGGCCAAAACCCTCGGCTTTGACCCGGCTGTCATGGCTTCTCCGTTCATCACCACAATCGTCGATGCGATTTCATTGCTGATCTATTTCCAGTTTGCAAAAATCCTGCTTCATTTATAAACAAAGAAATATTTGTGGCATCCGGACCGCGTGTGAAAACATGCGGTTTTTCTTCGGTATGATCTCTTTTGAAAGGGCGAAATGAAAATGATATGCATCGGCAGTGAAACAGCAGTGTGTATGCTAGAATGAGAGTACAGAATCATACTTCACACAATGAATTCGATGGATCCGGCAGATCAGGAGGATTTTTTTATGGAACAGCTGGAAGAAAAACTGCTTGCCTCTGCGCTGAAAAATCATAAGGGTGAAACAGGTGATGCATATATCGAAGAGTCATTGCGTCAGATGCGCATTCTTCTGGATTATATGAAGAAAAAATATCCGCATGCGGATATGGAATACAGCTATTTCGAACCGTATGTGAAAACGACGGAATATGGTGTGCTGTGCGGCAATCTCAAAGGCAGCGGCATCATTCATAAAATCATCATCCGCAGAGTTCCGCAGGCGGATGTGTGCAGGGATGATGTATACGGGGAAGTGATCCGCAAGGAATATGATCAGAGACTTTCCGGACTTCTTTCCGCATTCATCGGACCGGTGAAGACATTCACGGTTTTCTTCACCCTGACTTCCGCTGAAATGAATGAGAACAACGCGATGAAACTCGCTCTGGAACATCATCCGGCCTATGGCCGCCACATTGACGTGTTTGCGGAAAATCCGTTCGAAGTGAATGATCTGCTCAAATTCGAACTGGCTGAAAACGGCTTCTGGGGAGCTTATACGGTCTATGTCATTCAGAAAGGATGGCAGGGGGACGGAGATGTCTCAAAGCGCTATGAAAATGCGAAGGAGCTCATGCATTTCCGCATAGATGAAAAGGATTACGGTTTCATGGAGGCATCATGAGTTTCACAATCATGCAGAATCTGCTTCTGAACAACCTCATGTATATGGAACCGCATACCGGTCCTTTCGCGCGGCTTGAGGATTTCGAAGGCAGAAGGCTGCGCAGCTGGGTCAATGCCATGGACCTCTCGGATTTCAAAGACGAGGATGAAAACGCCCCGCCGATGACCACTGCACAGGAGTACAGACAGCTGATCAATGCGGTGAAAAAAGACCGCTTTCTCATGGATCTGAGAATTCTTTGCGTTTATACAGATCTTTCCGAAGAGGGCGGGGCATGCAGAAGCGCGGTATTTCAGTCGCATGGCACAAAAGATACTGCCGTTGTGTTTCAGGGCACACCGCTGAGCGCGGGCAGTGCCCAATGGCGTGACAATTTCTACAGCGCCAATGTGAGCGATTCGCCGCATCAATTGCGTGCGCTTGCATGGTACCGTGAGATTTACCGGAAATATCATCTGCAGGGCCGTGAGATCACCATGACCGGACATTCCAAAGGCGGCAACAAAGCCAAATACATCACGGTTCTTGATGATACGGTCGACCATTGCGAGTCCTTTGACGGGGAAGGTTTTTCTGACAAATTCCTGAAACGCTACAACGATGAAATCATCCGGAGACAGTCCGTCATTCACAATCACATTGTCAATTATGACTATGTCAGTCTGCTGATGAATGATATCGGTCAGGAAACCTATTATCATGGTGCCAACTACGGCAGCGGCGGCTTTACCGAAAACCATCTTGCCAATACCTTCATCCGTTTTGATGAAAAGGGGAACGCCCATCTGGACATCGATGAAAACGGCAGACCGGCTGAGATGAAAGCGTTCGATGTCTTCTGCAATTCCTATCTGAGATCGATGAGCGATGAAAAACGGACGGCATCACTGGAAACGATGAGCGCTTTTCTGGATACGGTGCTGGCGGTCAACCGCTCCATGAGTGCGGATGATATCACCCATGTGTTTCTGGAATATGCGATGGATGAGAACAATTTTTCCGATATCGCTTATTTCCTGGCATATCTGATCCGTTATGAACAGTTAAGACCGGAAGTCATCGGTCTGCTCGAATCGGTTTTTATGAAATTCGATCTTGAAGGACTGGTGCAGTATGTCAGGGCGGTCGCGGGTGTGCTCAACTGGCAGAAGCGGATTCTCTTTGTCTCCCTGGATTTCAATTTCATCACGGCTACCGTCGCGGCCATCGCCAGGCTGATTCCGGACTGGGTGCTCAAGGAGCTGGGGGAGGATCTGGCAAACAGCGGCATCCGTCTTACGATGGATGAGCTGCGGCAGCTGCAGGCGATGCTGATTGAGATTGAAGGCAATCTCAGAACCATCGATATCCACGAAAACGGCGAAGACCTTCTGGCAGAACCGTCTGAACCTGAAACAGAACCGCTCACAAAACCGGAAACCCATATGCGTCTGGATGGCTTCGGACTCCTGGTCAATGACATGGTGAAGATGATCCGGTTCTACCGCGATGTGCTTCATTTTGAAATCAGAGAAGATGAAGACTCAAGCAATGTTTATCTGGTCAAGGACGGAACACTGTTTCTGCTGTATGGCAGGGATGATTTTGAAAAGATGACAGGCTGCCGGTACAAATATGTAAATGGCTTCAACGGCCACTTTGAACTGGCTCTTTATGTTGATACATTTGAAGAGGTGGATGAGCAGTTTGAACGGATTGTCAAAGAAGGCGGAAGGGCGGTCCTTGAACCGATCACGGAACCATGGGGACAAAGGACATGCTTCATCGCGGATCCCGAAGGCAATCTGATCGAAATCGGCTCCTGGAACAGACCTTTTGAAACCAAGGATGAAGGCAGATTCTGAACACAGAAAAATAAAAAGTCCCGCGAAGGGACTTTTTATATGGTGCCGCTTGGCAGAATTGAACTGCCCGCTCAGCATTACCATTGCTGTGTATTACCACTATACTAAAGCGGCAGGCTCATATATAATACCAAATCCGCAGAATATTTCAATAACGCATACTCAAAAAAGATCATCAGGTTTCCTTTTGAATGAGTGTGCACTGTTTCAGCTTTCGCTGCGCATGTATAATGAAGCCGTACAAAGAGGACATTTTATGTGGAATAAAGATACAATCCATGCGGCAGTTGAATCACAGCGCGCTTTCTTCAATGAGGGAAAAACGCTGGGTGTCAGCTGGCGCATTGAACAATTGAGACGGCTGAAAATCGCCGTGCAGACCAATGAAAAGAAACTGACCAAAGCACTTCATGATGATCTTGGCAGAAGCGAGACGGAAGCTTATCTGACTGATGTCGGTGTGGTTATTGCCGAAATCAATGAGACCATCAAAGGACTGAAAAAATGGGCAAAACCGGAAACGCATTTCTCCGGCGTAGCGTGTTTTCCCAGCCTGATCACCAAGGTTTACAAAATGCCTTATGGGGTGACATTGATCATTTCCCCGTTCAATTTTCCGATTCTGCTCACCCTCGGTGTGCTGATTGCATCGATTGCCGGCGGCAATACCGCCCTGATCAAAACCAGTTCGAAATCCGTCCACTGTACAAAAGCTCTCAAGGACCTGATCGCTTCCGCTTTCCCGGCCGAATATGTCAATGTGATCGATGGCGGCCATGAGGTTGCCGATCTTTGTCTGGAGGAGCGCTTTGACAAGATCTTCTATACCGGCTCACCGAAAGTCGGTGTGCATGTGATGGAGAAAGCAGCGAGGCATCTGACTCCGGTGGCATTGGAGCTTGGCGGGGAAACCGGCAACTGGTGTGTGGTCAGAAGGGATGCGGATTTATGGGATGCGGCCAGAAAGATCGCATTCTTCAAGCTCTGCAACAGCGGCCAGATCTGCATCAATATCAACCAGATCGCCGTGGCTGAGGAGATCGCCGATCAGTTTGTCATGTGCCTCAAGGAGGAATTCATCCGCCAGATCGGGGAAGAGCCGCTGCTCAATGAGGAATATCCGCATCTGATCAACAAGGCTGCCTATGACAAATGCGAAGCCGAGGCGAAGCTCTATGAAGACAGGATCATGTTCGGCGGAAAGGGTGATCCGCAAACTCTCCGTTTTGAGCCGACGATTATCTGTCCGGTGGAACCTGATGAGCCCATCGTCATGCATGAGCTGTTCAATCCGCTTTTGCCGATCGTGACATACAGGGACAGTGAGATTGATGAGATGATGAAGCTCATCGCATCGCGTGAACACGGACTTGCCCTGTATCTGTTTACAAGCGATATGAAATGGGCAAAGAAAGTGATGAGCACCCAGCAGTATGGCGGCGGATGCGTCAATGAGGTCTGTGTCCATCTGATGGTCAAGGGTGTCCCGTTCAACGGCACCGGCCACTCGGGCATGGGCGCTTATCACGGCAAGTGGGGATTTGATGAATTCACCCATCCCAGCACAGTGCTTTTCGGCTCCACCCGCTTCAATCTCTCATTGCGTGAGCATCCTTATGATGATCCCATCAAGATGAAACTGCTGAAACTGTTCGAGCGTTGATATGATTGAAAAAAGACAGATGTATTACTGGCCGGCAGCCTCAGAGCGCACCCTGCATATTTATCTGCCGCCCGGATATTATGAAAGCAATGAGCGCTATCCGGTGATGTATTTCTTCGACGGACACAATCTGTTTCATGATGATGAGGCCACATACGGAAAGAGCTGGGGACTGGAATCATTCCTGGATCAATGGTCCAAGAAGATGATCATCGTCGGCATGGAATGCTCACACACCGGCAATGAGAGACTGGCGGAATATTCGCCTTATGACAAGCGCTGGCAGGGTCATTATGTGAGCGCAAAGGGCAGAGAGACATTCGAATGGATCATCCATGACATCAAACCGATGATCGATCACGATTACCGCACGTACGGACATCGCGAAGCGACCGGCATCGGCGGCTCAAGCATGGGCGGTCTGATGAGCATCTGGGGAGTGATCTGCCACAATGATGTCTTCTCCAAGGCGGCAGTCGTTTCACCGGGCATGTTCTGGAATATCGGCAGGCTGCGCAATGATCTTGGCGTGCGCTGGATTTTGCCTGATACAAGAATCTACATGTCATGGGGCGAGATTGAATCGGGCAAGGCCGCGCATAACGGCAATCCCGAATATGACACCCGCGAAGCAAGAAGTGTGCGCAAGTTCGAACGTGAACTGATGGCCAAAGGCGCTTCGACCTATCTTTATTTCCAATGGGGCGGACGCCATTGTGAAGCGGACTGGGAGAAACAGGTTCCCATATTCATGAATTATCTCTGGTATTAAAAACAAAAAGTCAGAAGAACTGAATGGACCTCAGTATCTTCTGACTTTTCTTATGTTTATTGTGCGAAGGTGATGCGTCCTTCAATGCCTTCACTGTATACGCACCAGTAGCCGCCGCTCAGTGTTCCTTCCTGATCCTGTGTTTTGTCCGGATCCATGATCCAGACGGCTTCGGCCATATCGCCGGTTTTCTTTCTGTATGCCTCAAGCACTTTTTTTCCATCCTCAATGCTTAAGGTGAAGAGGGTTGTGGAGAGACAGTCAGCCGCCGATGAGTCGGGGGTG
This sequence comes from uncultured Erysipelotrichaceae bacterium, assembly GCA_902761625.1. GTDB lineage: Bacteria > Bacillota_I > Bacilli_A > Erysipelotrichales > Erysipelotrichaceae > Bulleidia. Next base: position 8,437 of record CACWLH010000059.1, on the reverse strand, counting down.
ACGATGGAGACACTGTGATAATAATCAGCCGGTTTCAATGTGGCGGGATCGATGATGTGGTGATAGATCTTTCCGTCCTCGCCCTTAAAGTATCTTTCATAATCGCCGCTGGTCACAAATGAACCGGTTCCGTCCATTTCCACCGTGCAGTAGATGCCAGATCCGTCCGCCGGATTGGCGATGCCGATGATCCAGGGGGTTCCATCCGCCTTGGGTCTGACCGTGCGGATGTTTCTGCCGGCATTGACAGTGGCGTAAGCAACATCCGTCTCATCCATAAATTCGCCGATCCGCTCTGCCGCAAATCCTTTGGCAATACCGCCGACATCCAGCGAAACTTCCGGATCACTGATGAATACGGTGCTGTTTTCCTCATCAATCTCAACATACTGCCATCCGCAATGCTGAGCTGCTTTCTGCAGCTCCTCATCGGAGGGCAGGGGTGCGTTTTTTCCTTTGGAGTTCAGGACGATGCCTGCGTCGCGGTATTCATGCCATACCCTTAGCACGGAGCCGATCGTGATATCAAAGGCGCCGTCCGAGATTTCTGCGAATTCCTTCGCTTCCTTGAGCATGTCAATGATCTGCGGATCCACTTTGACCGGCTGTATGCCGGCGTTGTCGTTGATTGTCTTGAGGTTGTTCACGCCCTCATAATCGTTGTAGATGTCAAATAAGTTGTTGAACTGCCGGAACATGTCTTCCGTATCGCGGAAGCACGCCTCCATCTGATCGCGGTCATAGCCGAATTCGGTGAGCTGGTATACGGTGTCGAAACCGGCATCGACGGAAAGGTTGGTGTATTTGATGAGCTCGGTTTCAGACGCGGGTTTTTCGTCTGCACATGCAAATGTGAAAGCGGCTGCGAGCAGTGCCGCTGCGATTGATTTTTTACTCATAAACAGGAGTATAACACAAAATCCGCAAGTTCAAATACTCACAAGGGATAGGCATGTCATACGGCCATTTAGATGGTATAATAAACGATGTTAATTAAGGGAACAGAAAGGGTTATCACATTATGTCAATTCTCACAGGACCGATGAATCATCACCTGGACGGACATAAGGATCTGACCAAACACAAGGATGTATTGAAAACAATAGATCCCGACCAGGTCTGGATTCCTCTTGTCAACGGCAATGCCCCCTGCAAGGCATGTGTCTCTGTCGGTGATGAAGTTAAAGTCGGCACAAAAATCGCGGAGAGAAATGATCATTTTTATCTTCCTCTCTTTTCGCCTGTATCCGGCACGGTAACAGGCATCGAAAAATTTATGACCTCAGGACTGGGCCAGGCGGAGCACCTGTGCATCCAGAACGATCATAAACACGAAAAAGTCCGTGCTTTCGCACCGTTTGATGCGGAAAAAGCAAGTTGGGAAGAACTGCTCGATTTCGTTAAAAACGCAGGTATGCTCGGTCTCGGCGGCGCCGGTTTCCCGACCTACGTCAAGTACCTCAAGCCTGAAAATGTTGATCTGTTTATCGTCAACGCGGTTGAATGCGAACCGTATCTGACCGCTGACTACAAGAACATCGAGGAGAATCTCGATCTTCTGAAAACAGGAACACTCGCACTGTTCAAGCTCTCCAAAGCCGCGAAGGGATGCGTGGCCATCAAGGAGGACAAGAAGGAACAGATTGAAGATCTGAAAAAGACCTTTGCCGGAACACCGATTGAAATCAGAACGGTTCCGGATCTGTACCCGATGGGCTGGGAAAGAACGCTCGTTTACCAGCTGACAAAGAAGAGATATGACAAGCTGCCGATCGAGGCCGGCTGCATTCTCAACAATGCTTCAACCGCAATCGCCCTTGGTAATGCGATTGACAACGGCATGCCGATCACCCATAAGTATGTGACCGTATCCGGTGATGCCCTCAACAATCCGCAGAACGTCTATGTTCCGGTGGGCACCCGCGCCAGCACAATCATCGATGCGGTGGGCGGCTACAAAGATGGAACAGACAATGTTCTTCTGATTGCCGGCGGCCCGATGATGGGAAAGACCATCCCCAATGACAAGTTTGTCATCATGCCGCAGAACAACGGTCTGACCGTGCTGATCAACCAGCCCAAGGAAGAGGTCAAGTGCCTGCGCTGCGGACGCTGCACAGAGACATGCCCCTCCGGACTTCAGCCGGTACGTATTGCCATGAGCTCGGCGATCTTCGACGAAGCAGAAATTATGAAACTTTCCGTCATGGACTGCATCGAGTGCGGTATGTGCACATGGATCTGTCCTTCCAAGATTGACGTCACTGAAAATGTCAGAAGGGCGAAGAACTTTATCAGAGCCAGACAGACAATCAGAGCAAAGGAGGCAAAGAAATAATGAAATTCACATTCAAGCCTTCGCCGAACTACCGCAACACCCAGTCCACAGTCGGGATCATGTTCGATCTGTCGATGTGCTTATGGGCAGTGGTGCTCTTCTCGGCTGTCTACTATGGCATCGCATACGGACCTGCGCTCGGATTCAGAGTCATTATGATGACCCTGGTCTCCCACGTTGCCGCAATCGGCACCGAGGCGGTCTACTTCAAGCTTCGCGGCTATGACGTCAAAAAGGAACTGAAACATTCCTTCAGCTGGGTCACAGCCCTGATTCTCACCCTGATCACAAGACTTGATGTCTCCTACTACGCGCTGTTTGTCGGAACCGTGATGGCAATCATCATCGGCAAGCTCGTATTCGGCGGCTTCGGTCAGAATATCTTCAACCCGGCAGCCTTCGGCGAAGCACTGATCATGAACAGCTTCGCAGGCTCCAAGACAGCCGCAGTCACAGCGGATGTCTTCTCAGGCGCCACTCCGATGGCAGCGATGAATTCCAACAACTGGATCCTCTCATCCAGCGCGCTTGGCAATCTCATCAAAGGCTATGGCGGATGGGGCGGACTGCTGCTCGGCTCTTATCCGAGTGTCATCGGCGGCAGCTGCGCAATCCTGATTCTCTTATGCGGCGCTTACCTCTTATGGAAAAAGGATATCGACTGGCATCTGTCTGTCACCTATCTGATCACCGTCTTCTGCATTTCACTGATAGTCGGTCTGATCAAAGGCGCAGGCATCAACTATGCAATCTTCAATATCATCTCCGGCGGCGTCCTCTTCGGCACAGTCTTCATGATGACAGACCCGGTCACCACCCCGATCACGATTCCCGGACGTATGGTATTCGCGGTCGGATGTGCGGCCCTCACTCTGATTCTCAGATGGAAGAGCAATCTGCCTGACGGCGTGCTGTTCTCCATCCTGCTGATGAATATGCTGACACCGGCCATCGACAAGCTGGTTGACGGCAACCAGATCAAGAACCAGGTTCTGATCAGACGCAAGGTTGTCTACACATCCATCGTGATCATTCTCGCAGCCTTCTGTGTCGGCATGACACTCGACAAAGTCGCTGCTGACACAACTCCTGCAGACACATCAGCCGATGTGACTGAGGAAGCCGCAGGCCTTGCCGTGGAAGACTTCACAGCCAATGAGGCGGCATGCCGCATCTGGAACAATGTCGATGATGCAGCCCATGTCTATCATTGCAGCGCAAAGGGCTTTGAAGGCACCAACAAGGCAACCATCACTGTTGATGCAACAAAAGGCACTATCACTTCCATCGAAGTGACTGAATTCAATGACACTCCGGGTGTCGGCGATACAGCCACAACCGCGGATGAGCTTGGCCGCTATGCAGGCGCCACAATCAACTCGACGATTGACGCGACTACCGGCGCAAGTCTGACCAGCGGATCGCTCAGAGCCATGGCAGCCAAAGCGCTGAGCATGGCCAGCGGAAAGTAAGGAGGGCAGGAAGATGAAGAAACTGAATCACGATTCCGCTCTTTACAAGGCAGGACTGCTCGGCATTCTGTGTGCCGTATGCGGACTTCTTCTCTCCGTTGCCAATGCGATCACGGCTCCGATCATTGCCGAGAATGCACTGGCAACCATCAAGGCAAACCTGGAGGAAATCTATCCGGGCGCAACCTTCAATGACGTCACTGAACAGTATATCGGCAAGGATGAGACAGGTCTCATCGACGGTATCTATGAGGCGGAAGGCAAGGGATATATCTTCACACTTCATGGTGTCGGTTATAACTCCAACGGCTTCACCTTCATGGTCGGCTTCGACAATGACGGTGCAATCTCCGGATATACCGCTCTGGAACAGCAGGAAACTTCCGGTATCGGTGCCCGTGCATTCGAACAGGAATACAGCGATCAGATCAAATCGCTGACATCCAGCGATCCGATTCCGCTGCTGTCCGGCGCAACCCTGACATCCACCGCGGTGCAGAAGGGCATCGACGCAGCCAAGGCGATCTTCAACGATCTGCAGGGAATCTCCTATGATCCCAATGCCCAGGCAGCCACACCTGAGCCTGCCAAGCCGCAGCCGCTTGCAAATGAGGACTACTCCTCCAACAACGTTACAGTTGAGGAAATCTCCAACGACGGCAAGACAGGCGTTTACCACTGCACAGCCAAGGGCTTTGAGGGAACCAATGAAGCCGATGTCACAATCGATCTTGAAAGCGGCACAATCACATCGATTGCCGTAACAGCCTTCAATGACACACCGGGTGTCGGCGATACCGCCACAACCGATGCGGAGCTTGCCCGTTACAGCGGCAAGGGTCTCAGCGACATGATCGATTCCACAACCGGCGCAAGCATGACCTCACGTTCCTTACGGGCAATGGCAGCCAATGCATTGAGTCTGGCAACCGGAACTGAATTGACTCCGGGCACAGATTCAGGTGCTTCCGGCAGCGGCATCGGCGCTGAGGACTTCTCGGAAAGAGAAGCCGGATGCGTTGTCTATACAAACCTTGATGAAACAGCGTTTGTATACAGCTGCAAGGCCACCGGCTATCAGGGCGTCAACAAGGCATATGTCACCGTTGACACCACAACCGGAACCGTCAAATCCATCGAAGTGACTGAATTCAATGACACACCGGGTGTCGGCGACAAAGCCACAGCCGCTGAAGAGCTTGCCCGCTATGAAGGCGCAACACTGGAAAGCACAGTCAATGCGACCACCGGTGCAAGTATGACCAGCGCATCCATCCGGGCAATGGCAGCTGCCGCTCTGAAGATGGCAGCGGGCAATTAACAGGAGGACCTTATGAGCGAAAAGAAAGCAAAGAAACAGAGTCTGTTCACCAGACTGCTGGTTGAAAACCCGGTCTTTGGTCTGTACCTGGGCATCTGCTCGGCACTGGCCATTACGACCAATATCAACAATGCCATCGGTATGGGCATTGCCGTCACCATCGTATTGACATTATCGAATATCCTGGTTTCCTCAATCAGGAATCTGACTCCGGCTGACATTCACATTCCGGTATACATTGTCATCATCGCAACTCTGGTCACAATTGTCGGAATGGTCATCCAGGCCTATACACCGTCCCTGTATTCCGCACTTGGCGCCTTCATTGACCTGATCGTCGTCAACTGCATCATTCTGGGAAGAGCGGAAGCATTCGCTTCCATGAATCCGATCGGACCTTCGATTCTCGACGGTCTGACCATGGGATGCTCATACACAATGAGCATTCTGGCAATGTCCTTCTTCAGACAGATCCTGGGAACAGGCATGCTCTCACTCTCCAATCCGTTCACAAATGCGGAGATCTTCTCGATCAGACTGATCCCGGAGGGATTCGAGCTGCCGTTCTTCAAGGAACAGTTCGGTGCATTTATCACATTCGCATGTCTTGCGGCTGCGGTTTCCGCCTTCAAGGCCAATGTTGAGAAAAAGGAGAAGAGTGCTGAATTATGAACCTGTTTACATTGTTCATCAGCGCAATGCTGATCAATAACATTATCCTTTCCAAGTTCATCGGCATGTGCCCGTTCATGGGTGTCTCCACATCCATGGATTCCGCTGTCGGTATGGGTCTTGCGGTTATCTTCGTCGTATTCTGTGCATCGGTGCTATCCTATGGACTGTATTATGCGATTCTGGCTCCGCTGCATCTGGAATACATGAAGCTGATCTGCTTCATTCTGGTGATCGCCGCATTCGTTCAGTTTGTTGAACTGTTCATCAAGAAGAACAGCCCGTCACTGTACAAGTCACTGGGTATCTATCTGCCTTTGATCACAACCAACTGCGCGGTTCTCTATGTTGCTCTTGACAACATCACCCAGGAATACACACTGCTTGAGACCATCGTCAACTCAATCGGCGTTCCGGCCGGATTCATGCTGATGCTGTGCATCTTCTCAACCATCCGTGAGCGCTTAAGAGGAAACGATGTTCCGGAGGCGTTCCAGGGAAATCCGATCGCCTTCATTATCGCTGCCATCATGGCTCTTGCTTTCTCGTCACTGGCGGGTCTGGTATAAACCATGCAGACAGTCATCGCAATTCTGATCACACTCACGCTCGTCGGTCTCAATGCGTTTCTCTACATCCGCAACAAGCAGACACCTGTTCCCGAAGGATGCGAGAATCTCAAACCCGACTGTGCCGCCTGCGGGATCGGTGATTGTGCTCTGCGCAGCAAATTTTTGGAAATGAAAGAGGAAGAAAATGGAGATCATTAAAGCGGTATTGCTGATGCTTGTTCTCGGCGGCGTCATCGGTGTTCTTCTCGGCATCGCCAGCGTAAAGCTTTATGTTGAGGAAGACCACAGGGTCGAGGATGTTCTTGCCATGCTGCCGGGTTACAACTGCGGCGGCTGCGGAAATCCCGGCTGTGCAGGTATGGCTGCCAAGCTCGTGGAAGGGGAAAGCACCATCGACAAGTGCAAACCCTGCAAAGCGGACGCCAAGGAAGCCATCGTTGCCTATCTCAAGGAACACGCAGCTTAATCAATTCATACACAAGACGGTCAAAAGATCCATCAGACGGATCGGCGGCCGTCTTTTTCCATTCAATTTTTATGCACGTTTTGTACGGCTTGTGGGATAATTGAGAAAGTCTGCGTTTAACGGACTTGTCATTCTGTCCATATCATGGACAGATTCAGAGGTGTTTATGAATCGAGAAAGATTATCAAGCCGTCTCGGCTTTATCATGCTTTCAGCCGGCTGCGCGATCGGCTGCGGCAATGTATGGAAATTTCCGTGGATGTGCGGACAATACGGAGGCGGCAGTTTTGTCCTGCTGTATATCGCGTTTCTGATCGTGCTCGGTCTGCCCGTGCTGGTCATGGAGTTCTCCGTGGGCAGAGCCTCACAGAGCTCACCCGTACAGATGTTCCAGAAACTTCAGAAGAAGGGAACCAAATGGGGACTCTGGGGTTATGTGTGTCTGCTTGGCAATGTCGCACTGATGGCGTTCTATGCGGTTGTGTGCGGATGGATGATGTATTATTTCTGGAAATTCCTCAGCGGCAGTATGGATTCCCTCGGCTTTGTGCCGATGATCACCAATCCCGGCATCAATGTCTTCTTCCTGCTGCTCACGGTCGTCTTTGCCTTTGCCGTGCTGAGCTTCAATCTGGCGAACGGTCTGGAGAGAATCACGAAAGTGATGATGATCTCACTGCTCGTGCTGATGGGCGTTCTCGCCGTTCACAGCCTGTGCCTGCCCGGCGCAAAGGAAGGGTTACACTTCTATATGGTTCCGGATTTCTCAAAGATCAACGGAAAGGTCGCAGCCGCGGCGATGAACCAGGCCTTCTTCACACTGTCGCTTGGCATGGGGTCGATGGCCATCTTCGGATCCTATGTTGACAAACAGCGCTCGCTCACCGGTGAGGCACTGCATGTTATTGTGCTTGACACACTGGTCGCATTGATTGCGGGCCTGATCATCTTCCCGGCATGTTTCAGCTATGGCATTGAAGTGGGCAACGGTCCGTCGCTTCTGTTTGACACCATGGCCACCGTCTTCACCCATATGGCAGGGGGAAGACTCTGGGGAGCACTCTTCTTCCTGTTCATGGTTTTCGCGGCGATGAGCACCGTGCTCGGCGTGTGTGAAAACATTCTGGCAATGGTCAGGGAACTGACCGGCTGGAGCCGTCCGAAGGGCAGTATTGTCTGTGCTGCGGGCGTGTTCCTGAGTGCGCTTACCACGGCCCTGGGTTACAGCGTTCTGCATTTTGAACCGTTTGCGCCGGGATCCGCATGGCTTGATTTCTGGGACTTCCTGGTTTCGACAAACATTCTTCCGCTTGGTTCTTTGATCCTTTGTCTGTTCTGCAGCAATGATTCCGGCTGGGGATGGGACAATTTCCTCAAAGAGGCAAACGAGGGCACCGGCATCAAAATCAGTCCGCGCCTGAAACCGCTGTTCCGCTATGTCGTTCCGGCGATTATCCTTTTTGTGTACATCTGATTCCTTTATGTGTTGTTCCGTTTTACGCTATTTCACTGCCAGGAAGTTATCCAGAACCTTCATTCCCATATCAGAGCTCTTCTCCGGATGGAACTGGGTGGCGAATACATTCTCCTTTTCCA
>CACWLH010000058.1 GCA_902761625.1 uncultured Erysipelotrichaceae bacterium | reverse complement strand
TGACGCATCAGCTCATTGAAGAAGGCGGCAGTGATGAACTGCAGGGGACTGATGCCTGTCTCGCAGAAATCCACGACGACGAAGACGTTATTCTGGAACCAGGAATAGGAATTCGCAAAATTCTCGATTTCCGAGATATCCGCGACGATCATCGTTTCCGCTTTTGAACTGCGGTGCTGCACAAGTGTGATGGGATAGCCTTTTTCCGCGCCTTCCTCCAGCGTTCTCTGTTCGCTGCAGAAATACATCTTCACATCCGGAATATCCTTCGGATCGTTGTATGTATGTCTTAACAGGCTGATATACAGATCCTTGATACGGAAAAACAGTTCTTCTCTGGATATTGAGGAATCATCGATCAGCTGATCCCAGTAATTCTTTCTCCTGCGTCGTTTCATGATATGTTCTCCATCTGTTATGTATTATTAGGATAGCATACCTTCCGTATGAGTATGGAAAAGAAAAACCTGATTGCTTTCACAACCAGGTTTTCTATGGCGCAGGAACAGGGATTTGAACCCTGGCACCGTGTTACCGATCTACGAGCTTTCCAAGCCCGCCCCTTCAACCACTTGGGTATTCCTGCACTGATTTAAGTTGCTTAACTATATTAGCATATTTTCAGAAAAAGAAAAGCGCTTTTTTATGCGTTTGCCAGAATCTGTCTTTGCGCATCATAAATCCTTATGAGAGTATCTGCACGGCTGAAGATACTTTGGGTCACGGGCCGCAATTGTGGCGTTGTTCAATTGAAGCATCGTTCCAATTTGTTTATAATATTTGAAGAACATCCCTGTGCGGATGTCATAAGGAGGAAATCGTATAATGCCCAAGTTTAAATGCAAAGTCTGCGGTGTCGAGTTCGAAGCCGCAAGCGCAGAAGAAGCTGTCTGCCCTGTCTGCGGTGTTTCCGGCGATCAGCTTGAACTGATTGTTGAAGGAAAGAACCCGTATGCCGGCACACAGACCGAAAAGAACCTCGAAGCCGCTTTTGCCGGTGAATCCCAGGCCCGCAACAAATATACATATTTCGCATCCAAGGCCAAGAAGGAAGGATACGAGCAGATTGCCGCTCTCTTCCTGAAGACAGCTGAAAACGAAAAGGAACATGCAAAGATGTGGTTCAAGGAACTCAACGGCATCGGTTCCACAGCTGAAAACCTGGCTGCGGCTGCAGACGGTGAAAACTATGAATGGACTGACATGTATGAGGACTTCGCAAAGACAGCGGAAGCAGAAGGCTTCCCTGAGCTGGCTGCCAAGTTCCGCGGTGTCGCTGCCATTGAAAAGCACCACGAAGAGCGTTATCGCGCACTGCTGAAGAATGTCGAAATGCAGCAGGTCTTTGAAAAGAGCGAGGTCAAGATCTGGGAATGCCGCAATTGCGGACACATCGTTGTCGGCACAAAGGCTCCGGAAGTCTGCCCTGTCTGCGCTCATCCGCAGTCCTATTTCGAAGTCAACGCTGAGAATTATTGATTCTTATGAAAATGATACATGCCTGTCACAGCGACAGGCATGTTTTCATTTTCAGATTTTTACGATCCGGCTGCGGCCCAGCGACGCAATGTCATAGGGTTCAGGGGTGTGATCCGCAATGCCCAGGGCAAGAATGCCGCTGATCCGGTATGAATCAGGTACTCCGAAGATTGCGCGCATGTTTTCTTCCGCATCGCTGCCATCCTCCCCTTTGCGGAATGCGATCTGCACGAAACAGGAGGAAATGCCGATGGATTGTGCTTCCAGCATCATGAAGGATAGCGCGATTGCTGTGTCCTCCATCCAGGTATCGGCTTTGGCCTCATCGCCAAAGACCACAATGGCAGCCGGCGCATCCTTGATGAATGTTCCACCCGCTTTTTTGCAGAGGGCGATTTTCGCCAGTGTTTCTCTGTCAGTCACAGCGTAAAACCTGCACGGACGGCGGTTCATTGAGGTCGGTGCGAGCAGCCCCGCATCCAGGATTCGGTCAATCTGTTGTTCACTCAGCGCATCATCTGTAAACGTTCTGACGCTGCGGCGCTTTGCCATCATTTCAAGCAAATCCATGAATACCTCTTTCTTTTTATGATTCAATGAAGGCAGTGTCATCCCGGCACTGCCATTTTTACATCTGTTACTCCTGGGCGCTCTGGCTCAGCTGCATGGTGATCCGTTCCACATAATCATCTTCAAGCTCCAGTCTGAGCACATAGTCATCATAACCGTATTCATTCTCGACAGCTGATTCGACAATATAGCGGGCACCGGCGTCATTGCCGTGCTTGGTCCATTCAATTCCCTGCTCATTGAGGGCATTTTCGACTGTCCATGAGGAGCTGCCGACATAAATACCGCCGTTGAGCTCATACCAGTAGCTTTGCGAATCGGTATAAAGGCCGGTGACAATCGCATCGGATACCGGAACCGGCTCACCGGTCGGTGAAACCACGGACACTTCGCAGATCTCTTCACCCCACTCGGTTTCAATATGGAATGAAACCGGTTCGCTGCCCACTGTTTCAGCGGCATCACTGAATGCGGATGTGCGCACTTTCCAGCCTTCCTGCATAAAGTCCTTGAACGAAACAGGAAGCGCGACATATTTGCCGTTGAGGAAGATCTCAGGCTGACTGAGCGAGCCGCTCATCTTTGCCATTTCCTCTTCATAAGGATCCACATATTCCTCTTCGATATACGGTTCGGTATAGTATTCCGCATCGGAATATGTGTTTCTGGCAATCAGGATTGTCGTCACCGAGGCAATGGCAATCACGCCGGCTGCCGCCCCGATAAGCACCGCCGCTGCGGTATTGCGCTTTCTGCTGGTTCTGCGGTGTGAGGATGTGCTCCTGCGCACGGTATGCTCTCCATATCCCCGGCGTTTGTAATCAAGCAGATCTCTTTCAACCTGCTCACTGAGACCGTCTGAGGGATTGTCTTCTGTCTGATGTGAAGCGGACGGATTCGCTTCCTCATCGGGCACTTCGCCGCGGATCACCGTTTCTTTTTCTTCCGGCAGCGAATCAATATACTCCTGAAACAGTTCACTGTTCAGATTCTGATTTTCAAACTTCTTTTCTTCCATAATTCCTTACAGCCTCTGACCGATATCAGTATATCAGTTTTGCGAAGGCTTTGAACATGCGTGCCGTGCAAAAAAGGCTTCTCCGCCATGGAGAAACCTTAAGATTTTTTAACCGAGATATTTCTGAAGTGTTTTTCTGACCGCACCGCAGCCTTCGATCTCTTCACGGAACATCTGCTCGATCAATTCACCGATACCCGCCTCATAAAGATCAGAGCCGAAGATATTGCGGTTGGAAAGCACACTCCTCAGCTGACCGGTATATGTGTGCGGCTCACCGGGTCTGACATCTTTGAGAAGCGTCTGCAGCTCCTCATTCATCGGATCCGGAGAAAGCTCAAACGGCTTTCCGTCATCATCCACTGCCAGCAGATAGCGCAGCCATCCGGCGATTGCCAGCGGGATGCCCTTGAGCTGTTTCGCATTGCCGTCTTTTTTCACATACTCTTTGATCGTTTCGCCAAAGCGGATGCCCACCATCTGGGAGGTATCCACCGCGATTCTCTGCGGGGTGTCGGGAATGTATTCATTGGGAAATCTGACATTGATGCACTCCTCGATGAAATCCTTCGGGGAAAGAATGCCGGGATCCTTCACCACTGCCATGCCCTCAACCGGTCCGACCAGATGCACCAGTTTCAGCATTTCCTCATCGCGCATGACATCCGAGAATCTCGTATAGCCAAGCACGCATCCATATGGCGCAAGGGCGGTATGAAGAGGATTGAGACAGACGGTCACCTTCATGCGCTCGCAGGCATTGACGGTTTCACGGTCTGTCATATAGACGCCGGCTTTTTCCAGCGGCGGACGGCCGTTGGGGAAGCTGTCCTCGATGACCAGATACTGCGGTTTCTCCGCATTGACAAACGGGGCGATATAGGTCTTCTTTTCCGTGATCAGAATGTCCATATCCTCCACCCCGAGCTCAGTCAGCATTGATGCGACTGATTCGGAAGGACGCGGGGTGATCTTGTCAATCATGGTCCAGGGGAAGGCAATCTTTGATTCATCACTGATATAGCGGATGAAGCCCTCATCGACATATCCTCTTTCCTTCCATGCGCCGCCAATTTCCATCACCGCATCACGCAGCTTTTCACCGTTATGGGAAACATTGTCCATCGAGACAAGCGCCAGCGGCGCCTGGGCGGCCTGATAGCGTTCATACAGCAGCGCACAGACAAGCGCCATGGCGCTGCCTGCCTTTTCCGGTCCGTTTTCGATATCCTCTTTCACAAAGCCGAAGTATTCGCCGGCCGCGTTTTTCAGCGCATAGCCCTTTTCGGTGATCGTGAAGCTCACCATCTGCAAGCCCGGCGCTTTGAAAATCTCATTCAGTCTTGCCCGTGCGGCGGGATCGTCTTTTCTGGCTGCGATTGCTTCGCCAAGCGATCCGATGACGCGTTTTTCACTGCTGCCATCCCCGAGCAATGTCACGCAAAGAGCCAGATTGTCATGGGGCTGATAGATTTTTTCAGGGACTTCAAAATCAAATGTCTCCACGCAGGTGATACCGTTTTTCATATCACCGGAAGCGATCAGATCATCGGCGATGGAACCGATGAAGATACGGAAGATATTTCCGATGCCGAAGTGAACCCACCCGGGCGCGGAAACAGTGGCCGCGGACAGTGCGGACACATCATAGGCGGGAATGGCGATCTGCGCCTTTTCCCATGCCTGTCTGTCCTGAAGACCGGCTGCTGTCAGTTTCATATGATGATTTCTCCTTCTGTTTCTGATTCAATCATACGTTGATCCGCATGCATATTCAACGCTGTGATTCACGGCTGATAGCTTTCGATGAACCATTTGTTCTTTTCCAGAAACAGGTTGCGCCGCCTGCCCTGAATCATACATGCATAGCGCATGCCGCAGCCGCCGACCTGGGAGGCCCGCCGCTCACTGCTGAGAACCTTGTCAATTTTGTATTTCCTGCCGTTTTCCCAGCATACATATAATGGTGTGATATCACCGTTGCGCTTCTGGTAAATAATGACATCCACATACCGTTTGTACAGTTCCATGATTCAACAATCTCCTCACGGCATCATCCTGCGGCCCTGGAAATAGCCGACGGGATGAACCGTATGTTCCTCCTTGACATTGAATGCGGTCAGTTCGCTGTCAATTGCCGTACATGCCCTCCGTACGGAGTAATATCCGTATTTTTCACGGATTTCATCCATGACAAGATCGGCTGCCCGCGCCTTTTCATAGGCCTCCTCATCCTCAAACAGATTCAGCTGTCTGTGAAAGGAAAGCGGCCGCAGACCGGATACGGAAACCCCGACCGCGCGCAGCGGCTTTTCAAAGTCATACAGCTGTTCCACAAGCTGCACAGCCGTTTCAAAAATCACACCGCTGACATCTGTTTTCTGACTGATTCTGCGTTCACATCCATACCAGTCCAGGCCGCTGGAACGCAATGATACTGAAATGACATCCCCTTCCATCCCATGATCGCGCATCCTCGAGGCAACCGCCTCGCACAGCACGTAATAAACAGGTCTCAGATCCTCAAGATTATCCACATCATGAACCATCGTCATCGAGTTGCCGACGGATTTGACGGGAGAGCGGTAAGAGCTTTCCGCCACCGGACTGCTGTCGCCGCCATTGGCGAAAATCGAAATCATCTCGCCCGGAATCCCCATTGCTTTTTTCAGATACTGACGCGGATAGACGGCCAGCTCGCCGATCGTCGTAATGCCGCGGGCACGCAGCTTGCGCTTTGTGGCAGGACCGACGTAAAGAAGATCCTCCGCCGGCAAAGGCCATACCGTATCACGGTAATTCTGTCTTGTGATGACGGCCGGTCCGTCCTTTTTCTTCATATCGCTGCCGAGTTTGGCGAAGATTTTGTTCCATGACATCCCGAGTGAAACATCCAGGCCGATCTCATCGTGAACCTCTTTCTGAATGCGCACAGCTGTCTTCAGAGGATCTCCGAAAAGCGCAATGGAGTCCGTGTAATCCACCCATGCCTCATCCAGGCCGAAGGATTCCACATGATCGCTGTAGCGGCGGTAGATATCCTTGACCAGTGAAGTGTAGTAAATATAGTCGTCATAGGAAGGCGGAATGATCAGCAGATCCGGACATTTTGCCCTTGCCTCGCGCAGGCTCTCCCCTGTTTTGATATTGAATTTCTTTGCCGGATCATTTTTGGCAAGGATGATTCCGTGGCGCTTTTCCTCATGTCCCCCGACCGCCATCGGAACCTCTCTCAGCGCCGGAAATTTCATTTCCTCGATCTGCGCATAGCAATGATTGATATCGATGTGGAAAATCACCCTGTCTCTTGCCATATCACTTCCTACGGTTTCATTATATTTCCGGATGTTGCATATTTCAATATCACAAGTAACATTTTTAAAATGTATTTGCAATTGAGTTGCGTTTATTATATGATGTATGTGCGAGGTACTGAATATGGAACTCATGGATATCATTAAGGATTACAAACTCAAGACAGGCTTCAACGACAGTGAAATCGCCAGAAGACTCGGAGTGTCAAGATCAACCGCAAGCCGCTGGGCAAACGGTCAGATCCGCCGTGTATCTCCGGATGTGATGGCCAGGCTTTCCGATCTGGTCGGCTACAATATCGAGCCGCTGCTGAAAGGAATGGACATTTCCGTGAAGCTGCCGATTCTCGGTTTTGTCAAAGGCGGCTATGACCTGTTCGCAGAAGAAAACCGGATCGGTGAGGAGGACGCCTCCCTTTCCGACTGCAAGCACGGGGATTATTATCTCCAGGTAACCGGCAATTCCATGAACGGCGTGGGCATCATGGACGGATCGCTTGTTCTTGTTCAGCAGACCGGACAGCTCAACAGCGGTGAGATCGGAGTTGTGATGATCGATCAGGAAGTCACCGTCAAAAAAGTTGTCCTCAAAAGAGGCATGATGATCCTTGAATCCGCCAACCCCGATGTGGAAAACCGCTATTTCACAGCGGAAGAGATCCGCAGTCTTCCGGTCCGTGTCATCGGCCGTGTCATTTCATGCAAAACTTACTTCTGACCGTGATTGATTCACGGTTTTTTTATGCAGAGAAAAAAAAGAGACCGCAGCTTTGCGGTCCCTGATTGATATTGTTTTCCGGCTATTTCAGTTCGTAAAGATAATGATACAGCGCACCGATCATATTGGCGTCATTGCCGAAACTGCAGGGCTGGATGTCAGGCAGTGTATATGGCACATGATCCGCAAACGGCGCATTGATTTCATTGATGACCCGTTTCAGGGTGTCAAGCAGAACCGGCTGTCTGGAAATACCGCCGCCGATTGAAACACGCTGCACATCGAGAATGGTCTGCAGTGAAATGATTGCGGTTGCCAGGCATTTGCAGTAGTCCTCAATCGCCTTCAATGCTTCGGGCTGACCTTCGTTTGCCTTTGTGAACAGATCACGTCCGTTCAGGCTTCCCTTTTCCGCATTGACCATCTTCTCATATGCCTCAACCATATGGCCGACGCCATTGAGATTTGCCCAGTTGTGATCTCTGTCATAAGGCAGATCAAGTCTGGATGACACGCAGGAGTATTCCCCTGCCGCAAAGGTGGATCCACGATAGAGTTTTCCGCCGATGATCAGCGCACCGCCGATGCCGGTGCCAAGCACGATGACCGAACCGTTGGTGATGCCGTGCATCGATCCCATCCAGAGTTCCGCAAGCGCGGCTGCCTTGGCGTCATTTTCAACGGCGAAAGGAACGGGGATGCGCTCAGCCAGACGGTCTTTCAGATTGACGCCGCTGATATATTTCAAAGCACCGGAGGTATAGAAATAGCCGTTGTTGGCATCAATCTTGCCCGGCGCGCTCATTGCCAGCGCTTCAATCCCGAAGCTTTCATACTTTTTATACAGTTCCACAATGGTGTCGATGAAGACTTCCAGTCCCTCATAGGGAGTGGGAATCTCACCTTTTTCGAGAATTTCGATTTTGTCGTTCATGACGGCATACTTGATATTGGTGCCGCCGACATCGACTGTCAGATAATTAGCCATATGATTCTCTCCTGCTGCGGATCACACTGTCCGCTTCTCTCGTAAATCCAGTATAGCATAACAAAAAGAGCCCGGTATTCAGGCTCTTTCATTTTACTGTTTTCAGGCTTTTGCAGTCTGTGACTCATTGTAAGGACGCACCATCAGCCAGATGATCAATGCACATAATGCGATTGCCAGGATGCCGCCGATGATATTTCCTGTGCCGGTGAACAGGCTGCCGAGCTGGTAGATGATGAACGCGGCGATATAGGCAAGCAGGCACTGCCAGCCGATGGCGAACCATGTCCACTTCGCACTGTTCATCTCTCTGCGGATTGCACCGATTGCCGCGAAGCACGGAGCGCAAAGCAGATTGAAGGCAAGGAATGAATAACCGGCAAGTTTGCTGAGACCTTCAAAGTCAAGCACACCGAAGACACCGACAACCTCTTCCTTGGCCACAAGACCCATGACGGTGGCGATGGTTGCCTTGATTTCGGCGAAGCCAAGCGGAGCGAAGATCCACTTCACCGCATTGCCGATGGCGCCAAGCACGGAAGATTCCAGTTCCAGATCCGGATTCCAGCCGAAGGAGCCGTCTGTCCATCCGAATGTTGAACCAAGCCAGATCACGATGGAGGAAAGCAGGATGATGGAACCGGCCTTCTTGATGAAGGACCAGCCTCTCTCCCACATGGAGCGCAGGATGTTTGTCAGGGTCGGCCAGTGATAAGCAGGCAGCTCCATGACAAACGGTGCAGGTTCGCCGGCGAACATCTTTGTCTTTTTCAGGATGATACCGGAGATGATGATCGCAGCCATGCCCAGGAAGTATGCGCTCGGAGCGACCCAGGAGGCCTTGCGGAAGAGTGCGCTTGCGATCAGAGCAATGATCGGCAGCTTGGCTCCGCAGGGAATGAATGTCGTGGTCATGACGGTCATTCTGCGGTCGCGTTCGTTTTCAATGGTTCTGGATGCCATGACACCCGGAACGCCGCATCCGGTACCGATCAATACCGGAATGAAGCTCTTTCCGCTCAGACCGAATCTGCGGAAGATTCTGTCCATGACAAAGGCGACTCTGGCCATGTATCCGCATGCCTCAAGGAAGGCAAGGAATGCAAAGAGCACAAACATCTGCGGTACAAAGCCAAGCACCGCGCCGACACCGGCGACAATGCCGTCAAGCACGAGTGATTTGATGAAATCATTGACGCCCATGCCATCGAGCAGATTTTCAACAAGTACGGGAATACCCGGCACCCATTTGCCGTAATCCTCATTTGCGGGCAGCGGCGCATCTTCAGCCAATGCTGTATCAACAGTATCGGAAATGCTGTAGACACCGTTCTCTTTTTCATCGAGTTCGCTTCCATAGAAGCCATATGCCTCATCAAATGCCTCGTAATCCCCGTCCGCAATCGCAGCCTGGATATCATCCGCACCGGTGATGCCGGCTTCAACCGCCTTGTCCACGTTTGCCTTGACCTCATCGGTCCAGACATTCTCGGTGTAATACTCATTCATCGCTTCGGTATATTCCGCACGGCCGTTTCCGAAGAGATAATAACCGTCGCCAAACAGTCCGTCGTTTGTCCAGTCAGTGACAAATGTGCCGATGGTTGTGACGGAAATATAGTAGACAAGCCACATGACCGCCGCGAAAATCGGCAGCGCCAGCCAGCGGTTGGTCACGATCTGGTCGATCTTGTCGGATGTGCTTAATTCGCCGGCCTTTTTCTTGCCATAGCAGCCATTGAGAACGGAAGCGATATATTCATATCTCTCATTTGTGATGATGCTTTCGGAATCATCGTCATGAGCAGTTTCAATCTTTGTGATAATCGCTTCTGCCTGTGACGCATAAGCGGCGATATTTTCAGGCAGCTTCTGATCTCTTTCAAACAGTTTGACCGCATACCAGCGTTTCAGATGTTCCGGAACATTCACCAGAAGGCCTTCGATTTCCCTGAGGGCATCCTCCACATCCTTTGAGAAGACTGCGGGTTTCGGTGCTTTTTTGCTCTGGGCGGCATTGACTGCCAGTTTTGAGGCTTCATCGATGCCGGTGCCCTTGAGTGCGGAGATTTCCGCCATCTGAACGCCGAGTCTTTCGGAAAGCTTTTTGGTGTCGATGTTGTCACCGCTTTTTTCGACCAGGTCAGTCATGTTGAGGGCGATCACAGTCGGAATGCCCAGTTCAAGCAGCTGTGTGGTCAGATAGAGGTTTCTTTCCAGATTGGTGCTGTCGACGATATTGAGAATCGCATCGGGATTCTCATCAACCAGGAAGTTTCTGGAAACGACTTCTTCAGATGTGTAAGGAGAAAGTGAATAAATACCCGGAAGGTCCTCAATCAGAACATCCTTGTTTCCCTTGAGTTTGCCTTCTTTCTTTTCAACTGTGACACCCGGCCAGTTACCGACGAACTGGTTGGAACCGGTCAGGCTGTTGAAGAGTGTTGTCTTGCCGCTGTTGGGGTTTCCAGCCAGGGCAATAGTAATTTTACTGTCAGCCATTTTAATCTGTTTCCTCTCTAAGCGGATCAGGCAACTTCGATCATTTCCGCATCAGCTTTTCTTAACGAAAGCTCATAGCCCCGCACAGTCAGTTCCAGCGGATCGCCCAGCGGCGCTTCCTTACGGACATATACTTCCACTCCCTTGGTGATACCCATGTCCATGATTCTGCGTTTGACTGCGCCTGTACCGTGAATTTTTACCACTTTCGCGGTTTCGCCAATCGCAACATCCCTTAATGTTTTCATTGATCATCATCCCTTCTAAATCATAATCTTCATAGCGAGATCCTTGCCGATCCCGACTCTGGTGTTTCTGATATTCACAATGAGATTTCCGGCAGCTTCATTGACAACACTGACCACAGCCCCGGCCGTAAAACCGAGGTCTGCAAGATGCTGTCTGGTTTCAGCGTTTCCGCCGATTTTCCGGATCGTATACTCTTTTCCCTGATCTGCAATCGCAAGCGGCATCATAACACCTCCATATTAGTTCCTACTAACTACCAGTAAGTTTACGATAACTAACTGGCGTTGTCAATAAAAAGCAGCCATATTGACTGCTTTGTGTGAATTATGCGGTTTTCTTTCTGCGTCTGAGATGGAAGATCTTCTGCGGAATGCGCAGCCACCAGGTAAACAGACCATATCCGGCCATTGCGCATAAGCCGTTGACTGCCAGACGGACCAGACAGACAAGTCTCGGTCCGCTGCCCGGATCCAGACCGACATGATTGAGAATCGTGCTGATCAGGAAAATCAGTACCAGTCCGAACAGCAGCTTGACAAAGATGCGGATCGTCGCGCGGAAGCTGACATTCTGTTTCCGGTGGATTTCCAGCAGATTGAAGAGTCCCGCATAGCCATTGCACAGCACCGAGCAAAGTACGGCACCGGGATAGCCCAGCCATGAAACCATCGGCACGATCAGAATCGCCTTGGCGATGGCGCCAGCGGTCAGTCTTGCAAGCAACGATTTGCGGAAGCCGAGGGTCATCATGATCGTCGAGATCACCGGCACAACCGTGCCGAGCAGCCCTTCCACCGCATTCCATGCCAGAATATTGGAGCTGGTGGCAAGATCCTCCGTGTAATAAAGCACATGGTAGATGCCCGGGGCATATACACCGATCGCAAAGGACAGCGGCAGCGCGATATAAAGGATGATATTCAGGCAGTCCGTGATATTGCGCTCCACCTTGCGGCGGTTGTTCTGCGCCATGGCGGCGGAGATATGCGGAATGACCGCGGCTGTGAAGCCGGGACCGAGAATCATCGGAATCGCGTTGATTTTGGAGCCCACATAATTACATGCGGAAAGAATGACATCACGGGTCGCATCATCATATCCCTTGCGGGCAAGACCGATCGGCAGAAGAATCGTGTTGAAGATATCATCCCCATAGCCCACGATGCATGAGATCAGATACGGAATTGCCAGCGCCAGGAATTCCTTGATCAGAACATCCCTGCTTTGCGCCTCATAAGTCTGCACCTCTGCCGGCTCCTCGATTTCCTTAATCTTTCTGCGGTCGAAGAAATAATACTGCAGAATACCTGCCAGAGCGGCGACACTGGTGGAGACCACGGCCGCATAGAGCGCCCATTTTCTCTCCATGTTGAAGACATAGACCAGCATCCATGACACACTGAGCATGAAGCCGACCCTGAAGAACTGTTCAAAGACCTGGGAGAAGGCATATTCCTCCATCTCCTTGAGTCCCTGGTAAAAGCCTCTGAATCCGGCCAGCACCGGCACCAGGAAGACGGCAATACCGATCAGCCGCAGCAATGCGGTCATGATGGCAAGGCTGGAAGGATCGGCGCTTTGCAGCATGGTCGCGGCAATCGGTTTTGCCATGATCATCATGAACATCATGCCCGCAAAGCCAAGCACGCCGAGAATCGGAATCGCCAGACGGCGGATTCTCAGCAGAGATTTATAATCCCCTTTCACATGATATTTGGCCACCACCGTTGCCACCGCCAGCGGGAAGCCGGCCGTGCAGATATTCAGAATATAGTTATAAATACGGTACGCATTGCCGTAATAAGCCATATAGGCATCAGAGCCGAGAATGGATGAGAGCGGTATGGAATAGACCAGACCGAGCATTTTCGCGATAAAAAGACCGCCGGTGCCGACCAGACCGGAAAGCACCACTGATTTTTTGATTCTGGAAGAGCGTTCTTCCTTTTTTACTGTTCTGTTTTCGCTCATGAATGAAACCTTTTTGTATATCCGCCCATATGGGCTGATACAGTTCGCTGCGGTGCATGATAAAAAGCGGCTTTATCATGCACGTCCTTCTAAGATGATACATTTTTGCCGCTTATTCCTCAAGTCATTCGATGTTGATTTACGTCAGGCGGATTTACTGAGCACGGAAAACAATGCCGTTTTCATCCATCGATTCGATGATTGCCAGACTCTCAAGCGGATAACCCTTTCTGCGGATTTCCTCGCCGCCGGGCTGGAATCCCTTCTCGATGCAGATGCCGATGCCGCCGATCTTAGCTCCGGCCTGTTCGCAGATTGCGATCATGCCGTTCAAAGCGGCGCCGTTGGCCAGAAAATCATCGACGATCAGAACCGTGTCGTTTTCGGAAAGATAATTCTGCGACATGGTGATGTCATAATCATTGTCATAGGTAAAGGAATGCACCCTTGCCTTGTAGACGTCCTTGCCGATGTTGAGGCTTCTCGCCTTTTTGGCAAATACCGCCGGCACATTGAAACATCTTGCCGCGCTGACCGCAATGGCGATGCCGCTGGCTTCAATGGTGATCACTTTCGTGATCCTTTTGTCGCTGAAAAGCCGATAAAACTCCTTTCCGATCTCATCGAGAAGAGCCACGTCCATCTGATGATTCAGAAAGCTGTCAACCTTGAGTATTTCCGTGCCGATGACTCTGCCGTCACGCGCAATTCTTTCTTCCAACTGTTTCACAATTCAACCTCCATGATTATCTAAGATGATACAGGTTTGTATACTTTTCCTCAAGATAATCCAGATAGTTATTCACATCAAAATCGCTTCCGGTGGCGATCCGCATGATTTCAGGCGCATCATAGCGGCAGCCGTAAGTGTGGATATGTTCTTTCAGCCAGGCAACGCACTGCTCAAAGTGTCCGCTGCGCAGCGCCTCATCCACATCCATCTCCTCTCTCATCTTCTTGACAAACTGAGCGGAGAATGCCGAACCGAGCGCATATGTGGGGAAGTAGCCGAAGGAGCCATCGCTCCAGTGGACATCCTGCAGGATGCCTTCACTTGCCCTGTCCGCCTTGATGCCGAGGTATTTTTCATACATGGCATCCCAGGTCTGATCAAGACCTTCGGTGGAAATGGAGCCGTCAAAGAGTCCCTTCTCAATCTCATAGCGGATCAGAATATGCATCGGATAAGTCAGCTCGTCGGCTTCTGTTCTGATTAATGAACGCTTTGCCACATTGATGGCATCCACAAACTGATCCACACTCACATTAGACAGCTGCTGCGGGAAATGGGCCGCCAGACGCGGATAGAGATATTCCCAGAAAGCCTTAGTGCGGCCAAGATAATTCTCAAAGAGTCTGGACTGTGATTCGTGCATACCCGAAGAGATGCCTTCGGAGAGGATCATGCCGTCATAGCGGTCATCGCAGTCATGTTCATATGTGGCGTGGCCGACCTCATGAACGGTGGAAAGAATGGCGGAAGCCACATTGTTTTTCAGATATTTGGTGGTGGTGCGGCAGTCGTTTTCGCATACCCAGTTGGTAAAGGGATGCTCTGTCTCATTCTGATAGCCCCAGTCCGCATCGAAATGAAGATACTCCAGCAGTTCCGCGCTGAAGCGCTTCTGTTCCTCAATGTCATAATCCAGATACAGGAAGGAGTCATCAACCGGCTTTGCATTGCACACCTTTTCAATCAGCGGCACCAGTCTCACTTTGAGCGCTTCAAAGAATGCGTCATATTTTTCGCGGTTCATGCCCGGCTCATAATCATCCAGCATCTGATCATAAAGGTCCATATCGCTGCCGCGATAGGAGTATTGCTGACGTCTGATCTCGATCACCTGTTTCAGATACGGTTCAAAGATCGAATAATCATTCTTTGTCTTTGCCTCAAGCCATGCATCATAGGATTTTGAGAAGATCTCCTGCGCCTTCACATATTCATCCTTGGGAATGCAGAGCGTGTTCATGGCGTCTTTATAATAAAGATAAGCAGCGCGCTTTGTATCGCCGTCAAGATCATCGTCATCCTTCATTTCCCTGAGCAGCGCGACAATTTCCGGATCGGTGACAATAGAAAACAGCTCACCGGAAAGATAAGCGGTTCTTGCATCGCGGTATGCCCCGCCTCCGCTTGGTGCGACCGTCATCTTGTCGGTCATGATAATGCTCAGGGCCATGTTGTAGGCGCTCATGCGGAACAGCCAGTCCTGATACTTCTGAAGCTTTTCTTCTGAAATCATAATTCTGTGTTTCCTTCCTTCGTTATGTAACATCATACCAAAAAATCCGGCGGACCGGATTTTTCTGGATATGAATATGGTTTGTGAAATCACGGAAGTCTGTTTCCGGCTGCCTTGTAAAGGTCGTACCACTGTCTTCTGCTCAGGCAGATATCAGCAGCTTTTGCAGCTTCGGCAATTCTTTCCGGTTTGCTGGTGCCGGTGACAACCTGCATCTTTGCCGGATAGCGCAGATTCCACGCATAGGCGATGACATCCTTGCCGACATTGTATTCTGAAGCGATCTCATCGAGCAGCGCATTGAGTTCGGGATATCTGTCGTCATTGAGGAAGGTTCCCTGGAAGTAGCCCACCTGCAAAGGCGACCAGGTCTGCACCGCCATGTCATTCATGCGGCAGTATTCCAGTGTTCCGCCATCTCTCATCACAGCCGGATTGTCAGCCATGTTGACATTGAAGCCGGCATCCAGCAAAGGTGTGTGCACGATGGAAAGCTGAACCTGATTGGCGCACAGCTCCTCATCAACACCGGATCTGAGCAGATCCATCTGATAGCGGTTCATATTGGAGACACCGAAGTGGCGCACCTTGCCCGCTTTTTTCAGTTCATTGAACGCCTCATTGACCTCCTGCGGTTCCATGAGCGCATCGGGTCTGTGCAGCAGCAGGGAATCGATATGATCTGTATGCAGTCTTTCCAGAATGCCGTCAACCGCACTCAGAATATATTCCTTTGAAAAATCAAACATGCCCTTGTTGATGCCGCACTTGGACTGGATGAACATTCTGTCTCTGAGCTCAGGCTGGGCAGCGAGCAGTCTGCCGAAAACCATCTCACTGCGTCCGCCGCCGTAAATATCCGCATGATCAAAGAAATTGATGCCCGCATCCAGGGCAGTCTTGACGAATGTTTCAG
>CACWLH010000057.1 GCA_902761625.1 uncultured Erysipelotrichaceae bacterium | reverse complement strand
AGTATGTGTCAGTTTGAAAGCGGAAAGATGTACAACTGTGATCTGAACGCAAGCTATAACATCGGCGCACGGTATTTCATCCGTGAGCTCTATAAAGAATCACCTGATCTTATGGCAGAAGTCCCTGGGATCGGGAGTGGAACCCGAAGGGTATTAGCTGATTTATGGCATATCGATGCTGTAATCAGTCAATATCCCGACATAAGTCTGGGTATTGTTAGTGGTATCGGGCTGAACAGGCTTTGTACTGTTTCAGCTGGGTATTAACCGTATCAATATTCAGACGGAAGTCTTTGGCACCGCAGGTGCCTTGGAAGCCCCGTCTATAGTGCATGGCACTTAGGCGGGGAGAGTTCACCATGTTCATTTTAATTGATTTTTGGTAGACTGTTAGTGATATGTGATCCGGCTTTTTTGTAATGCCGTTTATGAATCACAATGAGGTGAATGCAGTGGATGATATCAGAAAAACAGCATCTGGTCTGATTCAATGGATGGAGGATCAGGCTGCGGGCAGATGCGAAATCAGCGAAAGCGCTGAAAGCAATATGGACTGCCTGCATCTGAAAACAGAATTCGCACAGGCGAATGTGGCCATCTATTATCTGGAATACACGATCTGTGAACTGCGGGTCGTGGATCACAGAGGCGAAAATGTCTTCTATCTTCATTTCGAACTGAACGACATTGATCATGCCAAGAGCCTTTATACCGAAATGCTCGAAAGCCTGCTCAAACAGAAGCTGGATAATGATATTCATGTGCTGTTATGCTGCACATGCGGTCTGACCACATCTTTCTTCACGATGAAGCTCAATGAGGCAGCTTCCACGATGGATCTGAAAATCGATTTTGAAGCGGTTCCCTATGATAAGCTTTATGAAACCGCGGCGTCCAAGGATCTCATCCTGCTGGCTCCGCAGATCGGCTATCAGCTCAAGAATGCGCAGGAGATTCTCACTGACAAAACAGTGATGGCGATTCCGGCGGCGATCTTCTCAAGCTATGATGTGTTCGGCCTGATCAGCTTCGCAAGGGACAATGTGCATAAAGATGCGAAGGAAAAAGCATCCGGATCCGCAGAGCGTCTGAACCAGACGGAGAAGGGCGGCAGCGTATTGCTGGTATCCGTCATCAACATGGAACGAAGAACCCAGCTTGCCTACCGCGTCTATGACGGCCATGACATCCTGATGGAAAAACAGATTGTCAAAGAGACCTACGCGGCCAGCGACATTCTCGATGTGATTGCGACGGTGCTGACGCTTGATCCCAAGATCGAAACCGTCGGGGTGGTATCCCCGGGCTCCTTCATTGACGGAAAGCTGACCTATGAAAAGGCGAATATCTTCGGCCTGGATATCCGCAATGAAATCGAGCAGCGGTTCAAAAAGAAAACGGTCGTTCTCAACGATACCGATGCGATGGCGCTCGGTTACAGCATCCGCGAAAGAAAGGGCGAAGAGACGGCGTTCTACTTCTTACCCAGCGGGGAGTATGCCGGCAATATCGGCATGAGTGAAAACGGCATGATCTTCGGCAATGCCGGCCATATGGGCGGCAGTCAGCTCGCAGGCATCACCGATATTATGACCTTCCCCAAAAATCCTTATGCCCTTGCCAAAACACCGGAAGGCAATGTGATTCTGGCGGCCAGATACATTGCCGGTCTGATCACCTTTACCGGATGCGCCCATGTGGCATATTATGCCAAGATGATTCCGGACACCGAGGCATTGAAAAAAGAGCTTGAAACCATCATCCGCAGGGAATATATACCTGAAATTGTTAAAGTTGCCAGCATCAGGGATTATCTCTATGACGGGGCAATGTATTATATTGAAAACAGAAAGGATCAATAATTATGGAGATTGAACTGAAAAAGGACGGTACGCATCTGACCGCCGTCATGCACGGAAGAATCGACACATCCACCAGCACCGATGCGGAAAGAATTCTGATTCCGGCGATTGAGGGAATCGATGATCTGGTTCTCGACTTTGCCGACATTGAATATATCTCATCTGCCGGTCTGCGTGTGCTTCTGCTGGTCTTCAAGCAGATGAGCGCCCAGGGCAAGATGAAGATCATCAATGTCAATGAAGTGGTCCGTGAGGTCCTCGACATCACCGGCTTCATTGACATCATGAATGTCGAATAGGAACACTCATCACAAGCATCTGCCATTAATGGCGGATCCCCGGCGCGTGGAGGTTTAATGATCATGAATGAAATGACAATTGATGCGACCGTTGAAAACATACCGGCGGTAACCGCGTTTGTGAATGAAAAGCTCGAGGAACTCAACTGCCCGATGAAGGCGCAGATGCAGATCGATATCGCCATCGATGAGGTCTTCAGCAACATTTCCAATTACGCCTACAAGCCAGATGTCGGTCCGGCCACAGTCAGAGTTGAGGTGGACAATGATCCCGTTGCGGTGGTTATCACGTTCATCGACGGCGGCAGGCAGTTTGATCCGCTTTCCGTGGATGATCCGGACACGACACTTCCCGCATCCGAGCGAAGAATCGGCGGCCTCGGTCTTTTCCTTGTGCGCAAGACCATGGATGAGATCACCTATGAATACCGGGAAGGAAAGAACATACTGCGGATCCGCAAGAATATAAAAAAATCTTTGCGGACGTTCACCACATCTGACGTTCCGGATACCGGGACGGAAACACGAAGGGGAGGAAAATTGAATGAATCTGATTGAAGCAAACGCCGAAGCGGGAACATTGCGTATTTATCTGATCGGACATATTGACTCGACCAACGCCCAGCAGGTTGAACAGGAAATCAATGAGGCGCGCAATGCCCATCCGGAATGCACGAAGATGGTCATTGATGCCTCAAAACTGGAATATATTTCCAGTGCCGGCCTCAGAGTCATCCTGCGTCTGAGAAAAGTCTATGCGGATCTGAAACTGGTCAATGTTTCTGCGGAAGTTTATGAAATCTTTGATATGACAGGATTCACTGAAATGATGACTGTCGAAAAGGCATACCGTGTCATCTCCACCGAAGGATGCGAAGTCATCGGCCAGGGCGCCAACGGCAAGGTTTACCGCATCGACCGCGACACCATCGTCAAGGTCTATATGAATCCGGACTCACTGCCTGATATCCAGCGCGAGCGCGAACTGGCAAGACACGCATTCGTTCTGGGCATCCCGACGGCGATTCCCTATGACGTTGTCAGAGTGGGAGAGGGATACGGCTCTGTATTCGAACTGCTCAATGCGACCTCTTTTGCCAAATGGCTGGCAAAGAAGCCGGAAGATCTCGATGAGATCGTCAAGGAAAGCGTGGAGCTGCTCAAGAAGATTCACAGCACAGTTGTCAAGCCGGGCGAGGTTCCGGATATGAAAAAGACCGCCCTGAAATGGGTCACCTTCGTCAAGGACTATCTTTCCCCGGAAAAAGGCGAGAAGCTTGTCTCCATGGTGGAGGCGGTACCGGTGGATTATCATATGATGCACGGTGACTATCATATCAAGAATGTCATGCTGCAGGACGGGGAAGCGCTGCTGATTGACATGGACACCCTGTGCCATGGCTATCCCGTTTTCGAGTTCGCATCCATCTTCAATGCCTACCAGGGCTTCTCATGCGCGGATCATACCAACATTGAAAGATTCCTGGGAATCACATATGAGCAGGGAGCTGAGATCTGGAACAAGACATTGAAATACTATTTCGATGACAAGAGCGATGAAGAGATCGCCGCAATCGGCGACCGTGCCAAGCTCATCGGCTACGCCAGAATTCTGCGCAGGGCATACCGCAGACCCGACGAGGAGAACAACGAGGTCATCGCTTTCTGCAAAAAGGAGATCGAGAATCTGCTTGAGCGGATTGATTCCCTGACATGGGACTGATCCTTTCTGTACAATTCACCTGCTTTACCGCTTTCTGAAAAAAGAAGGCAGCGGATGACTTCTCTTTTCAGTTTCCAAAGCGGAATTGCTCATTCCACTTCAGCATTTTACGGAAACCGGTCTGTTTGTTAATGACAGACTGTTTTCTTTTTTATACAATTAAAGGTGCTTTTTTCTGATTTTTCAAAGGGAAAAATCTGATATAAGGGGGTTATATGTTAGAAAAGCTCTTTCACCTGAAGGAGAACGGAACCAACGTTCAGACTGAACTGATTGCCGGTCTGACAACATTTGTGACCATGGTTTATATTCTGGCCCTGAATCCGTCCATCCTGTGCGCCGCACCCGGCCTGGAAAACGCCGGCGGCTCTGTCCTGTTTGCGACTGCGGTCGCTTCCGCAATTGCCTGCTTCTGCATGGCCGCGTTCTCAAACAAGCCGTTCGCACTGTCTGCGGGTCTTGGTCTGAATGCCTATTTCGCCTATACCGTATGCGGAGCCATGGGCTACAGCTGGAAAGTCGCGCTGACCGCCGTATTCGCGGAAGGTGTCATCTTTATCATCATGTCTCTGACCAATGTGCGTGAAGCGATCTTCAACGCCATTCCGAAGAGTCTCAAGACTGCCGTTTCTGTCGGTATCGGCTTCTTCATCACCTTCATCGGTCTGCAGAATGCCCATGTCATCGTTGACGGCGCCACCCTGGTTTCTCTTTATTCCGTCAAGAGCGCTCTGGCTGACGGCACATTCTTCACCGAAGGCATCACCGTTGTTCTGGCGCTGATCGGCACACTGATCATGGCATACATGCTGATGAAGGGCGTCAAGGGCTATATGCTCTTCGGTATCCTGATCACATGGGTGCTCGGCATCATCTGCCAGCTGTGCGGACTGTATGTCCCTAATCCGGAAACGGGCTTCTATTCCCTGATCCCGACAAGCTTCTTCGCAATGCCGGATCTGTCCGTGAATATGATCGGCCAGTTTGATTTCGGATTCATCACAACTCATACACTCGACTTCATCGTCATCCTGTTCGCGTTCCTGTTCGTCGATGTCTTTGACACACTGGGAACCGTCATCGGCTGCGCAGCCAAGGCTGACATGCTGGACGAAGAGGGCAAGCTGCCCGGCATCAAGGGCGTTCTGCTCGCGGATGCGGTCGGTACAACCGTCGGCGCATTCCTGGGAACTTCCACCATCACAACATTCGTGGAATCCTCCTCCGGTATCACCGAAGGCGGCAGAACCGGTCTGACTTCCGTTGTCACCGGAATTCTCTTCCTGGTTTCCCTGATTCTGGCTCCGCTGTTTTTGACGATTCCGTCCTTTGCGACAGCACCGGCGCTGATCATTGTCGGTTTCCTGATGATGCAGCAGGTTGTCAACATCAACTGGAACGATATGACTGAAGCCATTCCGTGCTTCATCGCCATCACCATGATGGGCTTCGCATATTCCATTTCCGACGGTATCGCTTTCGGCATCATCTCCTATGTGCTGCTTGGACTTGCGACCGGAAAGAAAGACAAGATGTCACCGCTCATGTATGTGCTGGCAGTGCTCTTCGTACTCAAATATATTCTGATCTGATTTACCTGACCGGCCATGCGCCGGTCTTTCTTTTTTAAGAATATGTCTTGTGTATGTTAGAAT
Source organism: uncultured Erysipelotrichaceae bacterium (assembly GCA_902761625.1). GTDB lineage: Bacteria > Bacillota_I > Bacilli_A > Erysipelotrichales > Erysipelotrichaceae > Bulleidia. The sequence continues at coordinate 20,149 of CACWLH010000057.1, read as the reverse complement.
ACGGAGGTTGAATGGAGGAATGGTTATGTTCCGTGAAATGGTCCGTTTCAGACAGGCATTAAGCAAAGAGGAATGCATTGAAATATTGAAGCATACAAAAAGAGGCGTATTGAGTGTGAACGGGGATGAAGGCTATCCCTATGGCATGCCCATCAATCATTATTACCGTGAGTGCGACGGAAAGCTCTATTTCCATGGCGGCATGCAGGGCCATAAGATTGATGCCCTGAATAAAGATGATAAAGTCAGCTTCTGTGTTTATTCCGATCCGATCGATGTCGAAAATGCATGGTACAAGGATTTCAAAAGCGTGATCATCTTCGGCCGGGCAAAGCCGGTGGATCATGAGACGATGCTTGAAATCAGCCGTGAACTCTCCCATAAGTTCACCGATGATGAGGAATATATCGAAAAGGAGCTGCGCACAAGCGGTCCGCGCACCCTGGCATATGCCATTGAGATTGAGCATATCAGCGGCAAGCTCGTCCACGAGAGGTAATCACCATGGCGGATTTCAAAGAATTATATGATCTTGATCCTTACAGAAAAGAATTTGACGCGAAGGTTGTTTCCTGCACAGAACATAACGGACATTATGAAGTGATCCTGGATCAGACCGCATTCTATCCCGAAGGCGGCGGCCAGCCGGCCGATCACGGAACACTCAATGATGTGAATGTTCTGGATGTTCATGAAAAAGCGCAGGGCATCATTCATACATGCGATGCCCCGCTGGCGGTAGGCGAAACAGTCCATGGCACCATCGACTGGAACAGGCGCTTTGATTTCATGCAGAACCACAGCGGCGAACATATCGTTTCCGGCCTGATTCATAAAATGACCGGCTTTGACAATGTCGGTTTCCATATGGGTGAAGTGATCCAGATTGATTTCTCCGGACCCCTCACAGAGGATCAGATGCGTGAAATTGAAGTTCAGGCCAACCGCATCGTCATGCGCAATGAACCCATCAATGCGCTGTTTCCTTCTGCTGAGGAACTGGAAACCATCGACTACCGCTCGAAAAAGGAACTTTCCGGCGTGGTGCGTCTGATTGAAATTGAGGATGCGGATTTATGTGCATGCTGCGGAACCCATGTGCGCAATACCGGCGAGATCGGTCTGATCAAGCTGCTCTCCATGCAGAAACACAAAAAAGGCGTGCGCATCGAAATGCTTTCCGGCATGCGGGCATTTGATTATGTGCAGAAGGCGATGAATGAGAATCATAAAATCTCGGTTGCCTTAAGTGCCAAAGAGCTTGAGACATCCGATGCGGTGGACGGTTTGCTCAAAGCATCAAATCTCAAGGATGTCAGAATCCGCGAAGTATCGGAAAGTCTTTTGAAATACAGACTGAATGAATATGAGGACGGTCAGAAGCTGATCATCGACTTTGAGGATGATCTGGACCGCAATGTGCTCAGAAGACACGGCAACGATCTTGCCGCCAAAGCGGAAACCGCCGCTGTGATCAGCGGGGATGAGACAAAATGGAATTATTTCATCATCTCCAAAACGGTCAATCTGAAAGACAAAGCGAAACAGATCAATGAGGCACTGAACGGCCGGGGAGGCGGCAGTGCGGAAATGATCCAGGGAAGCTTCGCCGCAGAAAAAGACAAGATTGAAACAGAACTGAAGAGAATCCTCGGCTGATCTCTTCAGTTTTTTTACACGATAAACCGCAATTGAAATCAGGGCTGTTTCAAGGGATAATGGATATGTAACATGCAACAATGACACACAATTCATAGAAGGAGGCATATATGCTGCACAAGAAACTCAAACCGTTCCCGAAGGATTTCCTCTGGGGCGCATCCACATCCGCTTACCAGGTTGAAGGCGCCAACCTCACCGACGGCAAGGGACCTTCCTGCCAGGACGTCAAGCAGGTTCCGGAAGGAACTTCACCGCTTGATGTATGCGCTGACCAGTACCACCGCTGCATTGAGTACTACAACAATGTCATCAACGAATGCCTGAAGTACAACATCGTTCCGCTTGTCACCATGTTCCACTTTGACATGCCGGCAGCTCTGGACAAGAGAGGCAGCTGGTCCAATCCGGAATCGGTTGACTGGTTCGTGAATTTCGCAAAGGTCATGTTTGAGAACTATGGCGACCGTGTCAAATACTGGCTAACCATCAATGAGCAGAACATGCTCACCCTGGTCGGACCGGTCATCGGCACACTGTGCATTCCGGAAGGCTGCACAAACATTCTCAAGGAAACATACCAGCAGAACCACCATATGCTCGTTGCCCAGGCCAAGGCCATGGCGCTTTGCCATGAGATGCTGCCGGGTGCCAAGATCGGTCCCGCACCGAACATTTCCCTGATCTATCCGAACTCCAACAAGCCGGAAGACACCATTGCCGCCCAGAACATGAATGCGATCCGCAACTGGCTCTATCTGGATATGGCTGTTTACGGAAAATACAACAACCTTGTCTGGAGCTATCTTGAGGAAAACGATGCAGTTCCTGAATTCCATGAGGGCGATGCGGAAGCACTGGCCAACGGACATCCGGACTTCATCGGCTTCAACTATTATTCCACCGGCACTGTTGAGGCAAGTGATGGCACAGAAGTGGCAGGCGGCGACCAGCAGAACTCCAGAGGTCTGCCGGGTGTTGCCCACAATGTCAAGAACCCGAATCTCATGAAGACTGAATTCGGCTGGGAAATCGACCCGATCGGCTTCCGCAACACACTGCGTGAAGTCTATTCCAGATACAGACTGCCGATTGTCATCACGGAAAACGGCCTTGGTGCTTATGACACATTGACCGAGGACGGCAAGGTTCATGATCCGTACAGAATCACCTATCTCAGAGAGCATATCAAGCAGATGCGTGAAGCGATCACTGATGATGTTGAGATGATGGGCTACTGCCCGTGGAGTGCGATCGACCTGATCTCCACCCATGAAGGCATGAAGAAGAGATACGGCTTCATCTATGTCGACAGAGATGAATTCGATCTGAAGACCCTTGACCGCTACAGAAAGGATTCCTTCTACTGGTACAAGAAAGTCATCGCCACCAACGGTGAAGATCTCTCTGATCTCTGATCATTCACACGAATCCTCCGGAAACGGGGGATTTTCTTTTTACGCAAAGTTCTGTATTTCTGATTTTTAATGTGGCATAATACAGCCCATGAGCACAGAAAGAAAAGAAAACAAGATGGGCGTCATGCCCGTGAAAAAACTGATTGTCACCATGTCGCTGCCGATGATGGTATCGATGCTGGTGCAGGCCCTCTATAACGTCGTTGACTCGATCTATGTCGCAAGACTTTCCGAAAGCGCCCTGACCGCGGTCACTCTGGCATTTCCTTTGCAGAATCTGATGATCGCGCTTGGTTCAGGCACAGGCGTCGGTATCAATGCCTTACTATCCAGATCGCTTGGCGCAAAGCGCTTTGAGCGCTCGGACGCGGCTGCCAACACAGGTCTTCTGCTGACCTTCCTCAATGCGGTGCTGTTTCTGTTCATCGGTCTCTTTGCGGCTGACGCGTTCATCCGCACCCAGACGGATGTGAGTGAAATCATCAGCCACGGCAGCACCTATCTGCGCATTGTCACTTGCTTCTCCGTTGGCATCTTCTTTCAGATGACATTTGAAAGACTGCTGCAGTCGACCGGTCTGACCGTATATTCTATGATTTCCCAGGCGGCAGGGGCGATCATCAATATCATCCTTGATCCGATTCTGATCTTCGGTATGTTCGGCCTTCCCGCATTCGGCGTGGCCGGTGCCGCCTATGCGACCATCGCGGGACAGATAATTGCGGCAGTGCTCGGACTGATCATGAATCTGAAATTCAACAAAGAGATTCATTTCTCCTTCGCGAAGATTCTGCACCCGCAGCCTGAGATCGTCGGCCGGATCTATGCGGTGGGTGTGCCGTCCATACTGATGATGTCAATCGGTTCGGTGATGACATATCTGATGAACCGCATCCTGATTGCCTTCTCCACGCCGGTGTTCGGTCTCAATAACGGACTGATCCCGGTGCTGGCTTACAACTATGGCGCCCGTTCAAAACCGCGTATCGATGAAGCTTTGAAATTCTCGGTCATGGTGGCGGCGCTGATCATGTGCACGGGAACCCTGATCATGAACCTGTTCCCTTCACAGCTGCTTGGCTTCTTCAATGCCTCGGAAGATATGCTTGCCATCGGTGTTCCCGCCCTGCATATCATTTCCGTCCATTTCCCGATCGCGGCGGTTTGTATTGTGCTTGGCAGTGTGTTCCAGGCTTTTTCACAAAGCATCTATTCCCTGATTATCTCCATAGGCAGACAGCTGGTCATTCTCATACCGGCCGCATGGCTGCTTGCGCAAAGCGGCAATGTGAACAATGTCTGGTGGTGCTTCCTGATCGCCGAATCCGCATCCCTGATGCTTTCCGTCATCTTCTTCCGGAAGATCTACCGCGAACATGTCATGACCCTCTGAGTTTCATCAACCTGAAGATCCGCAAAAGCGCGGGTCTTTTTTCAGTTAGAACCGTAAGCAAGTTATGACCGGGCAGGTTTTATCTGCTATGATGATCAAAAGGGGAATAAACAAATGAAGTATAAGTATCTGACTCTGAAGTACGCACTCGTCAATGCGGCTTTCATGTTCATGGTCTGCGCAACCGTGGGCTATTCTTACAATTTCCTCTCCCAGAGCGGACTTGCGGACGGCACCGTCGGTATCATCATCACCGCGGTCAGTCTGTGCGGTCTGATCGGCCAGACGCTTTCCGGCGGAATCATTGACAAATCCGAAAAGCTGGATGAACAGACATTCATTTCCGGAGCGTTGCTGATCGTGCTGGTGCTGGCAGTGATTCTTGCCATTGTTCCGGCCGGCAGCGTGCTCATGGTTATCGTGACAGTCATCTGCTTCACATTTGCCTCCATTGGCATGCCGTTTCTCAATTCCATGGCATTCATCTATGAAAAAGACGGCCAGACCATCAACTACGGTCTTTGCCGCGGTATCGGTTCGGTTGCCTGGGCGGTCGGCTCCAGTCTGATCGGCCAGTTATGGGCAATGATGGGAAGAACCGTTCTGCCCTGGTATGTGGCGGGCTTTGCGGTCATCAGCTTCGTATTGGTGCGCTTGATGCCCAAACCTTCCGCAGCTGCCGTCAAAGCGGCTGAATCAGAAGAGAGTGCGCAGGCAAAACCGCAGGATCTTTCCTATGGCGCTTTCTTCTCCAAATACAGAAAGGTTCTGATCGTCGTTCTGGCCATGATCTGCATGTATTTCTGCCATATGCTGATCAACACTTATATCGCCAAGGTCATTGCCAATATGATGGGGGACGGGGCCAACACAGCCGGCGCGGTGGAATCCGTGCAGGGCAATGCATTGTTCATCGCCGCCATGGCGGAAATGCCGACCATGTTCCTGTTCTCCAAGATCATTGAAAAGGTCGGTCTGCACAAGGTCATGATCATCGCTTCCATCATCTACTCGGTCAAGCACCTGCTCACATGGATGTGCCCGAATGTGTATCTCTTCTATGCCATCATGGCATTGCAGATGCTGTCTTATGCAGCTCTGGTTCCGGCCTGTGTCTACTTTGCCAACGAGTCGGTTGAGGAAAAAGACCGCAACAAGTCGCAGGCGATCTTCGGCGCAACCATGACCGTGGGAACTTTGCTTGCCTCACTGGTGGGCGGACAGCTCTTCCAGTATATGAGCGTCACACCGGTCATCTTCATCGGCGTTGTTGTTTCCATCATCGGTACTGTTCTGATGATCATCGGCATCAAGGCAGTCGAAACAAAATAATCTTTACGGGCCGCATCGCAATGATGCGGTTTTTCTTTTTGGTGGGATAATGGATATATGACTGACACCAGAGCCATTCTGAAAAAGCTTGAGCATTCAAAATTCCGCTCGTCCTTCCATCTGAAACAGAAGGATATCGATTATATCCGCGCAAAGGGAATGGATACGATCATGGACCATTGCGATGATTTCATCCGCGAAAGACTTGCCCCTGCCCATATTCCCAATGACGGCAAGCAGACGCCGATGAAAGGCCATCCCGTCTTCATTGCCCAGCATGCCACGGCGTGCTGCTGCAGAGGATGCCTGAACAAATGGTACGGCATTGCAAAAGGGCGGGATCTGAGTGAAACGGAGATCCGCAATATCAAACGCATCATCGCCGCCTGGATCGGGCGGGAAATGGAAAACAGATAAAAAAAACGAAGACGCGTTACCGTCTTCGTGCATATCTTTGTTCTTCTTCGTGATGCTGAAGCAGTTCAGCCAGTTCTTCGGGATCCATCTGATCGATATAACCCAGCGCTTCGGTTGAACCGGAGATTTCTTCGGCCATTTCCTGATCCAGACGTTTGTCCGGGGAGAGAGACTGCCGGCGTTTGCGATAAAGATTCTCAAGCTCCTGCTGACGTTCCTCTTTTGAAATGCGGCTGATATAATCCAGCGACAGCAGGGCATCCGTGCCCAGAAATCCCAGCAGGAAGAGATTGACGGCCGGATCGCCGCCTGTCAGCAGATCGGCGAAGAATACAGCGCCGAGCAGAATATCGCCGGCGATCATGATGCCGGAAAGGATTTTTTTGAGTTTCGGTGAAATCATATATTCATTCTATCGCATCCAGATGAACATTGCGAACAGAAGGAAGAGATTTCAGGTTGCCGGTCAGCTCTTCAATCGTGCATTTCATCCGGCTGATATCCAGCGTGATCAGCACATTTGCCTTGCCGGCAACCGGCAATGCCTGGGAAATGGTCAGAATATTCGTATCCATTTCCGTGACGGTGGAGATCACCGCCGAAAGCGCGCCTGCCTCATCTCTGAGAATCAGGGTCAGCACCGCATGGCGGCTGAACGATGATTCGTTCTGGGCATAGACAAAGTCCTTGTATTTGTAATAGGTGTTGCGGGAAATGCCCGCTTTGAGAACCGCTTCCGTGACAGTGGAGACCTCATGGTTTTCCAGAAGGTTTCTTGCCTCGATCACTTTTTCGAGATAATCCGGAAGGATTTTTTTGTGTACAATCAGATAATCTTTGCTCATAAAGGTTTACCATCCGCCAAAAGTCCGTTTTGGGCGATGTGAAGCTGTTTGATATTCCAGCCCTGCGCAAGCTCTTTGATGCGCTTCTGCGCATCTTCTGACAGTGCTTTTGCAGAGATCAGCAGACACGATGGTCCGCTGCCTGAAATCAGAAGTTTTCCGCCCGTGTCATGTTCCGTGATATTGCGCACATCCTCAATGCCGTCGATCAAAGCCGCCCGGTAGGGCTCATGAATCACATCGCGGCCTGCTTCTTTCAATAATTGAATATCCCCGCTGCCAAGCGCCTGCACATTGAGAATCGCATTGGCCACCGAAGCGGCTGTATCCGCGCGGGAATAGGAATCCGGCAATGCGGCCCGGGCTTTTTTGGTATCCACTTCAAAGGAAGGGATCAGCTGAGTGAAGATCAGTGATTCATGCACAGGCAGCTGACGATGAATCCATGTTCCGTCAGATGCTTTGAGCGAAGCGATCAATCCGCCATAGATACACGGGGCGATGTTGTCGGGATGACCTTCCATCTGTGTGCATAACTGAAAGATCTCCTCCTTGCTCAAAGCATTTTCATGCAATACGGAAGCGGCGCTGACGCCGGCGGCGATGAAGGCAGCGCTGGATCCCATGCCGCGGGTGGACGGGATCTCACAGGCAAATCTCACATGGACGTGATCATTGATGCCAAGTGCTTCGCAGCCTTTGCGGTAAGCCTGCAGAAACAGGTTGTCCGCATTGTTATAGCGTTCTTCGCAGTTTTCCAGAATGTCCGTTTCGGACAGTTCGACTTCAAATGTGTTGTAAAGGTCCAGGGCAATGCCCAGGCAGTCAAATCCGGGGCCGAGGTTGGCGCTGGATGCAGGCGCCTCAAGCCTGATCATTGCCAAGGCCTCTCATCCTTTCGGCGATGGCCTTGAGACCATCCTCTTTGGCGATGCTGCGGGTGAAGCGGACTTCAAGATTGCGAAGCTCGGAAAGATTGGCCGGTACTTTCATGCCGGAAATCGCAGCCAGCTCATCCATGGCTTCAAAATCATCATCCTTCTTTTCGCCGTTGATGCAGGCAAGAACGTCTTTGCAGAATTTATAAGGGGAGGCGGTGGAGAGCACCACGCACGGTGTATAATCCCCGGTTTCTCTCTGATATCTTCTCATCGCGCTGAAACCGACGGCGGTATGCGGATCGATCAGGCAGTTCTGTTCGACGAACAGATCATGGATGGTGACGGCGCATTCCTCCTCATCCGTCCAGTAGCCGCAGAAGGATTCTTTGATCTTCTTGAGCATCACATCATCCACCCGGTAGGAGCCTTTCTGTTTCAGCGAATCCATCATCGCCGAAACCTTGATGTCATTGTTTCCGGACAGGATGAACAGCAGTCTCTCCAGATTGGAGGAAATCAGAATGTCCATGGAAGGGGACATCGTTGTATGGAACTCTCTGTCCAGGGAATAAACGCCGGTATTGATGAAATCAGTCAATACATTGTTTGTGTTGGAGGCGCAGATCAGCTTGTTCACGGGCAGACCGATGCGCTTGGCCAGATAGCCGGCCAGGATATCGCCGAAGTTGCCGGTGGGCACGGCGAAGTTGACCGGATCGCCGCATTTGATTTCACCGTCATTCACAAGCTTTGCATAAGCCCAGTAATAATAGACAATCTGGGGAACCAGTCTGCCGATGTTAATGGAGTTGGCCGAAGAGATTGTGACGCCTTTGCATGCATCGAGTACTTCTTTAGAAGTGACCGCTTCCTTGACCATCCGCTGGCAGTCGTCAAAGTTGCCTTTGACGGCGATGACTTCAACGTTTGCGCCTTTGGATGTGGCCATCTGTTTTTTCTGGATGGGCGAGACGCCGATCTCCGGATAGAAAACAGTGATGGCGGTATTGGGCACATCCGCAAAACCGGAAAGGGCCGCTTTGCCGGTGTCGCCGCTGGTGGCGGTCAGGATGGAGACGATATCGCTGCGGTTTTCCTTTTTATAGGCAGCGGTGAGCAGGCGGGGCAGAATGGTCAGGGCAATGTCCTTGAAGGCGCTTGTCGGACCGTGCCACAGTTCCATCAGCCAGCCTTCGCGCACTTTCTTCAAAGGAACGATCTCCTCTGTATCAAACTTTTCATCATAAGCGCCATAGACGCATTCATGGAGTTCTTCCTTTGTATAGTCATCCAGAAGGGCGCCGATGATCTTTTCGGCGCATTCCTGATAGGTATCATTCAGTATTTCCTCAGGGGAAATCCTGACATCGATGGATTCAGGTGTGTAAAGACCTCCGTCTTTGGCGAGGCCGGCAATGACCGCCTCATGCGCGCTGAGCGCGTCTTCCTTGTTTCTTGTGCTGATATAACGTGTCATAATTTCTCCTTGCTAAGTCTTCCCGAAAATGATACTATGTTGTCGTTTTAAAAACAAGTGTATTTGAAACGGAAACAAAAGAGGTGGGAAACATGAAGATTGGACTGTTAGGACACGGTGTCGTCGGCAGCGGTGTCAGAAAGATTATCGATGATGGAGCCACATGGGAAGTCCGCGAGCTTGCGGTGAAGCGCATTCTTGTCAAGGACGAAAGTGAGCTCACCGATCCAAGATGCACATTGAATTATGATGAGATTCTCAATGATCCCGAAATCGAGATTGTCGCGGAATGCATGGGCGGTCTGGAACCGGCTCACACCTTCGCGAAAAAGGCGCTCGAAAAGGGTAAATATGTTGTCACTTCAAACAAGAAGATGCTGGCAACCTATTGTGAGGATCTTTTTGAAACCGCGGTGCGCAACGGCGTCACAGTCCACTATGAGGCTTCCTGCGGCGGCGGCATCCCCTGGATGGCTGCTCTGGACAGAACCCGCAGAGTGGATGACATTGACAGCTTCAGAGGCATCTTCAACGGAACCACCAATTATATCCTTGAGAGAATGAAGAAAGAGGGCAAGGACTTTGACGAGATGCTCGCCGAAGCGCAGAAGCTCGGCTATGCGGAGCGCGATCCTTCTGATGACATCGACGGCTTTGATGTCAAATACAAGGTGTCGCTGTCCTGTGTCAAGGCGTTTGATACTCTGCAGGACATCAATGACATCACCACCTTCGGCATCCGCAATATCCGCCGTGAGGATCTGGAATACTGCGCGGCCAACAATCTGACCTGCAAACTGATCGGCACCGGTGAGTTCCATGGCGATTACATCAGCGCATTCGTCATTCCGATGTTCCTCAAATCGGATGATGTCTTCTCCAATATTCCGCTGAATTTCAATGCGATCGAGTCTGATTCCAAAACGCTTGGCGCGGCTGCCTTTGTCGGCCAGGGTGCCGGCTCACTGCCCACCGCCCATGCGGTTGTGCAGAATCTGGTTGATATCTGGAAGAACCAGGATCCCGAAATCAACGATAAAGCGGTCACACCTGTTGACAATCAGGCCCATGCGGGTGTCTACTATATCCGCACTGCGAAACACGCTGTTTTCGCAGATATGATCGACAGAAATGTTTCCGAACATGCATTCATCACCAGAAAGATCTCGCTGATGCAGGCGGCAGATGCCTGCGCGGCAAGCGGTGATGATCAGCTGTTCATCGCGGAGGTGGCACAATGATCAAGGTAACCAAATTCGGCGGCTCTTCAGTCGCCAACGCAGCCCAGTTCAGAAAGGTGAAGGGAATCATCGATTCCGATCCCGCCCGCAAGTTCATCGTAACCAGCGCCTGCGGAAAGGAATCCCATGAGGACCATAAGATCACCGATCTTCTGTATCTGTGTGAGGCGCATATCCGCTACGGTGTTTCGGCAGATCCCATTTTCGATCTGATCAGCGCCAAATACATGAATATCAAGAAAGAGCTCGGTCTTTCGATCGACATGGAATATGAGATCACAAGGATCCGTTCTCAGCTGACATACGGCATGAGCCAGGATTATCTGGTCAGCCGCGGTGAATATCTGACCGCAAGATGTCTGGCTGAATATCTGGATGCGGATTTTGTGGATGCGGCGGATGTCATCATCTTCCGCTATGACGGTGAGATTGACATGGAACGCACCCATGATCTGATTCTGGAAAAGTGCGCCGATTCCAAACGGGTTGTCATTCCCGGCTTCTATGGCGCCATGCCCAACGGCTCCATCCGGGTCATGAGCAGAGGCGGCTCCGACATCACCGGAAGCGTGATCGCCAATGTGCTCAACGCCGATGTCTATGAAAACTGGACCGATGTGTCGGGCTTCATGGTCGCCGATCCGCGCATTATCAAAAACCCGCTGCGCATTCCCCGCATCACCTATGCGGAATTACGCGGAATGAGCTATATGGGCGCCAATGTGCTTCATGATGATGCGGTGTTCCCGGTCAAATCGAAAAACATTCCGATCAATATCCGCAACACCAATGAGCCGGACAATCCGGGCACGATGATCATGAATGACTGCACTGAGATGGATGCGAAAGAACCGCCCCATGTGCTGACCGGCATCACCGGACGCAAGGACTATACAGTCATCACCATCGTCAAAAGCCACAGCTCCACCGAGGTCGGCTTCCTCAAGAAGATCCTTGAAATCTTTGAGGAATACCATGTTTCAATCGAGAGTGTGCCGATCACCGTTGACACCTTCAGCGTGATCGTGCAGACCAAAGCGGTGGAAACATGCATTTATGAAATCATCGGCAGAATCAAGAAGATCATCCAGCCGGATGATCTCAAGGTGGAGGAACACCTGGCCCTGATTGCCATTGTCGGACGCGCGATGAAATCCGTTCCGGGCATTTCGGGCAGACTGCTTTCCGAGTTCGGCCGCAACCAGATCAATATCAAGGTGATCAACCAGAGTTCGGATGAGCTTTCCATCGTCGTCGGCGTTGACAATCGCGACTTTGAGAAGGCGATCCGCTGCATATATGACAAGTTTGTCAGAGATGAGGAGAAAAACGCATGAAAATCGGAATTCTTGGCGCAACCGGCGCCGTCGGCAGACAGATGCTTGAATGCATCGAGGAACGCAATATCAATGCTGAGGAGATCAGACTCTTCGCATCTGAAAAATCCAGGGGCAAAACCATGATGTACAAGGGACAGGAGCTTGTCATCGATGTGGCGGATGCTGAAAATCTCAAGGGACTGGATTATGTGCTCGGCGCTGTTTCCAATGCCATGAGCAAATACTACCGTCCTTTGATCAAAGAGGCAGGCGCGGTCTATATTGACAACTCCAGCGCTTTCCGTCTTGAGGATGATGTGCCGCTGGTTGTTCCGCAGATCAACGGTGAGGATGCGCTGAAGCATAACGGCATCATTGCCAATCCCAACTGCTCGACAATCATCACCATGATGGCTCTGGCCCCGGTTGCACGTATTTCTCCGATCAAAACGGTCACCGCGACAACCTTCCAGGCTGTTTCCGGCGCCGGTATCAACGGCTTCTATGAACTGGAACAGCAGATTGATCAGGTCAAAAACAATGAGCCGATCACACCGAAGGTGTTCCCGGCCCAGATCGCTTTCAACTGCATTGCCGAAATCGGCTCTTACAACGACAACGGCTATACAACCGAAGAGATGAAGATGCAGAATGAGGGCAGAAAAATTCTCCATCTGCCGGATCTCAAGGTCACCTGCACATGCGTGCGTGTGCCGGTCTATCGTTCCCATTCCATCTCCGCCGCATTTGAGACGGAACAGTTTGTTTCAATTGAGGATGCCGAAAAGGCGATCAGCGCATTTGAAGGCGACAAGCTGGTCAAGGATCATGTTCCGGCTCCGATTGAAACAAGCAACCAGGATATCGTATATGTGGGCAGAGTCCGCTATGATCTGACCCGTGACAATGCGCTGACATTATGGTGCTGCGGAGACCAGATCCGCAAAGGCGCGGCAACCAATGCGGTCGAAATTATGGAGTATTTGGAAAATCACTAATTGTGGTATGATAGTATCTGTTATCTGATACAGAAAGAGGTAAGAGATATGTTTCAAAGAACACTGCTTACAGCAATGACCGTCGCACTCGGCGCTCTGGCCGCGGCATTGGTGAAAACAGCTCTTGATAAAAGAGACGAAAAACAATATGAGGACGATGAGGAGATCCGCTTCATCCGGATCAGCGATGATGAGGATGAACAGACCGTTTACGACGCATCTGAAAAGAGCGAAGAAGTCCGCAAGGTCTGCGCGGTTTATCCGTATCTGAATCCGGATTTCGTTGAGGCCAAGCTGAATGAGAATGATGCCCTCAATGAGAAGTATCCGCCTGAAACCCTGTTAAGCATTACCCATACCGTTCATTTCAGCAACTCCAACGCGGCTGATGAATTCTCCCGCATCATGGACGATGCAGGCTATGTGTGCGTGGACCGCAGCGAATATGCGGTTGCGGCAACCAGAAACCTGTTCGCCGAAAACGGCGCAATCACAAGCGACATCCTCAATGTTGCAAATCAGACCGCGGCTCTGAAGGGTACATACGAGACTTACGAAATCAACTGATTTCATTCTGACTGGAAGGAATTGAACAATGGATCAGAATGGAAACGGTTTTAAGCTGAGCAGCAAGGCATTCACCGGCCTTGTCCTGGCCGGGGCTGCCGTATTGATTGTCATTTTCATGATCATGAACGGCGGCGGCGTCAAAAACGACGCTGACGGCTGCAATGTCAACTTCCAGAGTGCCTGGGGACAGTCCCCGAGCGCAGTCTGGGTTGATCTGAACAGCCATGGTGAAAACAAGGCGGTCGCGACATTTGATTTCGAATATCCTTCCGCACCGCTGAAAGGCTATGAGAATCCGGTCTACCGGGCATATTCCAGACAGGTGTTTGAAGTCGGCTTCCAGGATGACGCAGGCAATGAGGGGATCCGCTTCTCAAAGGCATACACATGCAATGCCTTTGAGATCTATGAACCCAAGGACGGCGCTTACCGCTCAATTGTGCGCAATGATGTGGACGGAATTGAGGTCAAGGAGTATGGCGATGGGGAAACGGTGTCAATTCTCTTCTTCGCAAAAGGGGATTACAGCTACACCATTCTCATGACTGATCATCCGCTGCCTGCTGAAGAGGCGGAAGCCTTCGTATCACAGCTCAACTAAGGTGTGTCGCTTGACATGCCTTTTTTTGTGCGCTGATTCATTCCGTATAAGCTTAACAAAGGCTCCCAAAACACCTTTTATTGCCCTGAAGCGCATCCGGAATGATTTCGTATCTTTAATGGCCTTTGCTCTGCTATAATAAATTGTCACATCATGTCCGTATGGCATGAGTGAAGGAGAAGAACGTATGAAAATGATCGAAGTGAAAAATCTGACTTTCTCATATGATGATACAAAAACAACCATCGACGATATCTCCTTTTCCGTTGAGGAGGGATCCTATACAACCATCGTCGGCCATAACGGTTCCGGCAAATCAACCGTTGCCAAACTGCTCGCCGGACTGCTGGAAAAGAAGAGCGGTGAGATTTATCTCGGCGGTCTGGAACTGACGGCTGCCAATCTCACGAAGATCCGTTCATTGATCGGAATTGTGTTCCAGAATCCGGACAACCAGTTCATCGGCTCCACGGTGCGCGATGATATCGCCTTCGGTCTGGAAAATCATTGTGTTCCCCAGCCGGAAATGGATGAGATCATCAATACCAACGCCGCCAGGGTGAAGATGACAAAATATCTTGATCATGAACCGACGAGACTTTCCGGCGGCCAGAAACAGAGAGTGGCGATTGCAGGCGTGCTGGCGATGAAACCGAAGATCCTGATCTTCGATGAGGCCACCAGCATGCTTGATCCCCAGGGCAAGGATGAGATCAAGAAGGTGATCCGCAAGCTCCATGAGGAGAGCTCCCTGACCATTCTTTCCATTACCCATGACATTGACGAGGTTGCCCAGAGTGACCATGTCATCGCATTGAACAAAGGAAAGATCGCCATGAGCGGAACCCCGCATGAGGTGTTCACCAATGAAAAAAGACTCAAGGAAATCCAGCTGGATATTCCGTTTGCCCTCAAATTCCGCAATGCCCTGGCAAGAAAGGGCGTAAAGACGGATGCCCATATCACGATGGAAGGACTGGTGAAAGAATTATGCCGATCAGATTCGAACATGTAAGCCATACATACAGCGCCGGCACACCGTATGAATATAAAGCACTGAAAGATGTCAATCTTGAGATCGAGGAAGGCAAAATCACCGCTGTCATCGGTATGACCGGCAGCGGCAAATCCACCCTGGTCCAGCATCTGAATGCTTTATTGCTGCCGGAAGAGGGAAAGATTGAAATTCTTGACCGCACCATCACCGCCGGTGAAAAACCGAAGAATCTCAAAAGCCTGCGCGGCGATGTCGGCCTGGTTTTCCAGTTCCCCGAATATCAGCTGTTTGAGGAAACCGTGATCAAGGATGTCGCCTTCGGTCCGAAGAATTTCGGCGTGCCCGAAAGTGAGGCGGTTGAAAGGGCGAAGAAAGCGCTGGCCATGGTCGGCCTGGAGCCGGACAAATTTGAAAGAAGCCCGCTGGAGCTCTCTGGCGGACAGAAGCGCAGAGTCGCGATTGCCGGCATACTGGCCATGGATCCGAAAGTGCTCGTGCTTGATGAGCCGACCGCCGGTCTGGATCCGCTTGGCACCGTGTCAATGATGTCGCTGTTTTCAAAACTCAACCGCGAGATGCACAAGACAATCCTGATCGTCACCCATGATATGGAACAGGTGTTCAAATACTGCGACCGTGTGGTTGTCGTGGAAAACGGCTCCATCCGTGCCCATATGAGCGTTGCCCATTTCTTCAGCGACTCCTCTTTCTGCAAGGAGATGAACATCCTGCCGCCCTCATTGATCCGTATGAAGGATCTGCTCAGAGAGGCCGGATTTGAGATCGATGACAGAATTCATGATATCGACGGGCTGGCTTCCAGCGTCGCAAGGCAGGTGAAACAACATGGGTAATATCACACTCGGACGTTATATACCGCTGGATTCACCGATTCATAAGATGGATCCGAGAGCGAAGATCATGGGGATGCTGCTGATGCTGGTGGCAATCTTCTTCCCGGCCGGCTGGATCGGCTATGCTATCCTGTTCGCCGCTGCCGCCTGTGCCATCATTCTGGCAAAGCTGAGCCCCACATTCATCTGGAAGGCGATGAAGCCGATGCTTTACATGCTCGTCTTTCTGCTTGTCATCAATACATTCTTCTTAAAGACCGGAACACCTCTGTTCACAATCGGCTCTTTCACAATGTATTCCGATGCCATCTTCCAGACCCTTTATATCGCCGTCAGACTGTTATTGATGGTGATGATCACAACCACCCTGACCGCGACCACCAAGCCGCTGGATATGACTCTTGGAATTGAGGATCTGCTCAAGCCGTTTGGAAAGATCGGCGTTCCTTATCATGAAATTGCGATGCTGATCAGTATCGCCCTGCGTTTCATTCCGGATCTCATCGATGAGACCCAGCGCATCATCAAGGCGCAGGAATCACGCGGCGTGGATCTCAAGGAAGGCAAATTCACCGAGCGCGTCATGGCCATTCTCTCCCTGATTGTGCCGTTATTTGTATCGGCTTTCCAGAGGGCGGAGGATCTTGCCAATGCCATGGAAGCCCGCGGTTATGCGCCGGGTGAGGAAAGAACCCGCTACAAGGTGCTGAAAATGGAGGGGAGAGATTATATTCTCCTGATCGTGTGCGCAGCCCTGCTGGCCGGCATGATCTGGCTCTCCATGCGTTCATGAGAAGATTTTGCTGCACAGTTTCGTACGTGGGAAATGCGTATGACGGCTGGCAGTCACAGCGCAACGGCAAAAGCGTGCAGGAACAGATAGAAGAGGTTCTTCACGCCATTGCCCATACGAAAATCAACATCACCGCCAGCGGCAGAACCGATGCCGGTGTCAGTGCCCGTGCCCAGGTCTTTCATTTTGATTCGGATATGGACCTGTCCGCACGCAAATGGATGGGCGCCTTCAACGGCAGACTGCCCAAAGACATCCATATCATGGATATCCAGGAAACCGACCAGCTCTTTCATGCCCGCTACAATGTGCGCATGAAACAATATGCATACCGCGTGAATCTGGGCCCCTATGATGTGTTCACCAAGGACACCGCATATCAATGCCCGGTGAAACTGGATACGGACAAGATGGAGCAGGCTTCGAAATATCTGATCGGCACCCATGATTTCACTTCCTTCAATTCCAATCCGCTTTCCGAAACGCCTGACCAGGTGAGATCCGTCAAGGATATCGTGTTTGAGAAAAACGGCAAAATACTGACCATGTATTTCACCGGCAAGGGCTTTCTGCGCTACATGGTAAGAATGATGAGCGCCGCTCTGATTGAGGTGGGAAAGGGAAAGATGGAGCCGGAAGGGGTGAAGCGCATGCTGGAAGCGCGCTCCAAAACCATTGCCCGCAAAAATGCGCCGGCCAACGGACTGACCCTGGAATGGGTGGATTACTTTGAAGTATGCGCCTTGAATGAACAGGCGATGGTCCGCGAATTTCTGGCCATGGATGAAAAGATGCCCGAACCTCTTTCAAAGCTTGAAGCGGATGTGAAAGAGGCGATCTGGCCGCGCACATATGCAATGACAACCAGATCAAGCCAGCAATTGCTCGGCGTGCTCCATGCGTTTTCAAAGCAGCAGGGCTGCGTGCTGGAAGTGTTTGATGAGAACGATCTGCCAAAGGCGGAAAGTCTGCAGGAACAATTGGTCAGCTGGCTCAAGAAAAACGGGGCGGATGAGGATGCCGCATGTGAAATCAGAATGGCGGATCCCAATGAAAACAGCTGGTTTTTTACGGAAAAACAGATGAAAAAAATGCAATGGAAAACAGGCTTTGGAACAAGTGCGAAATAAGTTGAAATAATTCCGAAACTGTTTGACTTGCAAAGGTGATTCAACTACAATATTTAGCGACCACCATTTCTGAATGTAGCCCCGGAAACTACATTAGGAGGATGAAAAATGCGTCAGACAACGATGTTAAAACCAAGTGAAGTCGAGCGTACATGGTATGTCGTCGATGCGACAGACTGCACACTCGGCCGTCTTGCAACTCAGGTTGCAACAGTATTAAGAGGCAAGCACAAGCCCACTTTCACACCCCATGTTGACTGCGGTGACTATGTCATCGTCGTTAACGCTGACAAGGTGAAGATCACAGGCGACCAGGATTTCAAGAAGTTCTATTACAGACACTCCGGATATCCGGGAGGACTGAAGGTCAGATCCACAAAGACAATGCGTGAGAACTACACGGTTGAATGGGTTGAGAAGGCAATCAAGGGAATGCTGCCCCACAACAAGCTGGGCGACGTTCAGCGCAAGCATGTATTCGTGTACACAGGACCGGATCACCCGCATGCAGCTCAGAAACCTGTTGAGCTGAAGGTTAAATAAGGAGGAGATGACAGATGGCAATCAAGAAAAAGTCAACAGTTACTTATGTTGGAACAGGACGCCGTAAGAAGTCCGTTGCCCGTGTCTTCATGACTCCGGGTACAGGCGTGATCACAGTTAACGGACGTACACTCGAGGATTACCTCCCTCAGGCTGTCCTGAGAATGGTAGTCAACTCACCGCTTGTTCTGACTGAGACAAAAGATCAGTTCGATATCAAGATCAACGTTGCAGGCGGCGGCTATACAGGCCAGGCCGGTGCAATGCGTCATGGTATCTCCCGCGCTCTTCTCGAAGCAAGTGCTGATTACAGACCTGTTCTCAAGAAGGCCGGTTTCCTGACACGTGATTCCCGTGAAAAGGAAAGAAAGAAGTACGGTCTCAAAGGCGCAAGACGTGCACCTCAGTACTCCAAGCGTTAATCGCTTCCAGTATTGGAAAAACATTTTGTCAGAAAGGTTCTGCTTTATGCAGGGCCTTTTCTTTTTGAATTTAAGCATCAAAAAAAGTGCTGACTGCATTTCTGCACTCAGCACCGTTCATCTGAATTTTCTTTAGTAATACTGTCTGATGCCTTTCATCAGCTCGTCAAAGCTTTCAAAGGCAGGCAGGTCGGGATTGTCCGCCTTGATCTTATCCGTGCTTCTGAACAGGAAACCGCCTTTGGAGGCCCGGATCATGTCGAGGTCATTATAGCTGTCTCCGGCAGCGATGGTTTCAAAGCCGATGGACTGCAGGGCTTTGACTGTGGAAAGCTTGGAATGATCAATGCGCATTCTGAAACCGGTGATTTCGCCATTGTCAGCGACTTCAAGGGTGTTGCAGAAAAGGGTGGGCCAGCCGAGTTTTTTCATCAGCGGCATTGCGAACTGATCAAAGGTATCGGAAAGAATCAGTACCTGGGTGAACGATCTCAGCTCATCCAGAAATTCTTTTGCGCCTTCAAGCGGTTCGATCTTCGCAATCGTTTCCTGGATTTCCTTTAAGCCGAGTCCGTGTTCCTTGAGAATGCCGATCCGCCAGTTCATCAGCTTGTCGTAATCAGGCTCATCGCGGGTCGTGCGTTTGAGTTCGGGGATTCCGCTCGCTTCTGCAAAGGCAATCCAGATTTCGGGAACCAGAACACCTTCCATATCCAGACATACAATGTTCATAAGTGACCTCCTGCGTTCTTTGAAATATTGTAACTTGCAGAACTGATTTCTTTCAATGTTTTCATGCGCGGAATCGCATTGTCAGCGGGGAATAAAAAGGCATGGGAGGAACAAATCCTTATGAAATGGAATCTTCTGCAGGCGGAACAGATCGAGCTTGGCGCAAAGGGAGGCTTAAGCAGAAAACAGATCCGCCGCTATGCAAAGCACCGCTATGATTTCCTGCAGATGCAGGAGATCCGCACCGCCCTTGAGGAGGGGCTGGATGAGTTTCAGATCGGCGCCATGTGCCATGCGAAACTGAGCCATGAGGAAATGGAACAGATCCGCAAGCGCATTGAAAACCATGAAACCGTACGCAGAAAGACGGGAGTGCGGTTCTATCTGATCCTTGCGGCGCTTGCCTTATGCGCATTGACATTGATTCTGGATGGTTACTTGCATTGCTGCGAACATCTGTATCTGAACCTGACAGTCAATGAAACAGAGATCGGCCTGAATGAGCCGTTTGATGCGATGTCCTATGT
>CACWLH010000056.1 GCA_902761625.1 uncultured Erysipelotrichaceae bacterium | reverse complement strand
GATGATGTCGATCAGCCTGTCCGCTGTAACGGGTATATGAAGCGCTTTGGCGCAGAAATACGGAATGCTGTAATAGATCAGCAGTCTGACAAGCACACTCAGACTGAGCTGTACGATCATCTTCTTATGGTTTCTCAATACGACGATTTCCTTGTTGAACTCATACAGAGCCTTGTCCAGGCTTTCCATTGCCTTGTCAATATCCTTGATGAGATGAAGCTTATGGGCAACCTTGAGTCCGCTGGTTGTCAGCCACGTATAAAAGCGCGGTGAGTTTGCCAGGAAATACAGGAATACGATGATTCCGGAACTGACTGCGAATCCGGCCAGAACGATCAGGAAGAATTTGGAAAAATTCGTATAGAAATATGAGAATCTCAATATGATCAAAGCCAGCACGAACAGTGTCATGGTTGTCTGGTAGACAATGAAATCCAGCCAGAGAATGCCGATGGAACTGGTGACAGGAATTCCCTGTTTGCGGAACATGTAACCCTGCGCCACCTGGCCGCCGCTGGCGCCCGGTGTGATATTGCAGAAAAGCCCCGCTGTATATGCGTTGATAAAGCCCTGTTTCAACGTATAGTGGGGATATGTCTGGTTGCATTCGAGTTTCAGACTCCAGCCAAGGATCAGCCTTTCCAGAATCATCATGCCGACCATGGCGATGACCATCGGGATACTGACATCGGAAAGAACTTTCATGATTGCCTCGCCATCCTTGCGCATTGTAAAGTAGATCACAATGCCGGCCAGGGCAACGATCAGAAAAATATTGAATGCCGTACTGCTGAAGATCTTTTTCAACTTATTCCACATGCCTCTATTATAACCTTGAAAGCAGGCCTTTCCAATTGTCTGATGACGTTTGGATGCGCTCTCATCTTTAATAATTGCTCAGACGTATCACGGTAACCGTTTTCATGAAAAATTTCAATATTCCCCTGCTTTTTTGACATTGCGGATATTACAGAAAGTTTAATTATTCCTTAATCAGCGAAAATTGTATTTGAAATGTGGTAGAATCATACAGCAAGGTGGAATACATGAAAGTATTTTTTTATACCGAACTTGAAGAAAAAATGATGATCAGCGGCCTCGGCAAGGCGATTGAGCACCAGAAGCGCGCAGCCACCCAGGCTGGAATCACATATACAACCGATCCGGATGATGATTATGACATCCTTCATATCAATACCTGGCTGCCGAAATCCTATCTGGTTGCCCTCAGGGCGAAGCTGGCCGGCAAGAAGATTGTCTATCACGCCCACTCCACCGAGGAGGATTACCGGGACGGCTTTATCCTCGGTCATCAGACAGCATGGCTGATTCATTGGTGGCTGGTCAGATGTTATTCTCTGGGCGATATCATCGTCACCCCTTCCCCCTATTCCAGCAAGCTTCTGCAGGGGTACAAAGGTCTTGAAAACAAACAGTTCCGGGTCATCTCCAACGGTGTTGATACAGATTATTTCTGTCATGACGCTGAAAAAGGTGAAGCATTCAGGAAGATCTACGGATTCGCACCGGATGACAAGGTGATCATGGGAATCGGTCTTTATATCCGCCGCAAGGGGATCACCGATTTCGTGGAACTGGCCAGAAGATTTCCGGAGTACAAATTCATCTGGTTCGGATACAGCTCTCTCAAAGCTGCCACCCACGATGTGCGTGAGGCGGTGAAAAACAGTCCGGCCAATCTGACATGGGCCGGATATGTCGACAAGCAGACGATCAAGGCTGCTATGAGCGGCGCTGATCTCTTCATCTTCCCCACGCTTGAGGAAACCGAAGGCATTCCCGTCATTGAGGCATGTGCATGCGGACAGGATGCCATCATCCGCGATATCCCCGCCTTCGAAGGATGGCTGGAAGACGGAAAGAATGTCTATAAGGCAAAGGATGTCGATGCCTTCGAAGCAAAGATCCGTGATTTCTTTGACGGAAAGCTGCCTTCCTTGAAAGAAGCAGCCCTGCAGGTTGCAAAAGAGCGCGATCTGAAACTGATCGGCTCGCAGCTGCGCGATGTCTATGAAGAAGTCATGGCAATGAAAACCGACAATTCACAATGAATCGAAACCGGTCCGCAAGGCCGGTTTTTTTGCGGAAATGAAAAGCCGGAAGACGTCATGTCTTCCGGTCATTTGATTGTGCTGATCAGATGAAGCTGTGCGATTGATAATCGCTCTTCTTGATTTGTTTGAGCTGCTGCAGCAGCATCGTATTCTGTTTTGCATAATAATTGTTCAGATCGGTGCTGTATTGAAGCTGATTCATCTGTGAAGTTATGGCTGCGGTGCTGGAAATATATTTCTGATTTGCCTGATCGACCGAATTCATCAGTCCATTGATCCGGCTGTTGATGGAATTCAGTCTGCTCAGAATCGCCTTCTGATCAGCTGAAATGCGGTCAAGTTTGGCGGAGATCTCCGTCAGCCTGTCCACAATGAGATTCAGATGCAGCTCAGACTCATAAAGATTGTATGCGCCGGTGTGGCCGGTCAGTGTATCCACGCGGCCGGAATCAAAATATTCATACATCGTGCACACCGGAATGAGCGCCTGATACTTGGGATATACGACTTTCACGGAATAGAAGCTCGTCCGCTTCTGTTCCACTTTATTGATTTCCGCTTCGCAGCCGGCGATCTCTTTTTCAAGGGTTGGAATGACAGTATTGTGAATGCGGCTGATCTGATTCTCATTGTCTCTGATCTTCTGATTCAGATCCCTGTTCCGTTTTCTCAATGACTCTTTTCTTTCTTCACACCTTCTGGCCGCTTCCTGATCAAATTTCACTTTTTCGGCTGAATTCTTCGCACCTGCGCCACCCAGTTTAATCAGATACATTAAAAACTGAAAGGCAAAGACAAGCACTGACGGGCCTAAAAGAACAATCAGAATAAACCAGAGCTGTCCCCATTTGATACCGCTGACAAAATTCAGAAACCAATTCCATATGGCAATACTGGGTCCGATATCAAAGAAATACAGAACTGCTCCCACTGCCCAGACAGCGAAAGTCACGATCATAAATAATTCCGAATCATAGCCAAGTACCAGATCAGCACTATGATTAGCACTGTATTCATCCGGTTTTGCATTTCTGATGGTACTTTCATTCCGGGCAATTTCATCTTTGCTGCCCTTGACAGAATACCGCAATTTCTGTTCCTGCCCTTTCTGCTCGTCCAGTTTTTTGATCAGTTTTTCCCTGATCTCATCCAGGCCATACAGATTCCATTCGATTTCAGATGCGCCTTTGAGGTATTTCTTGATCATTTCAACATCCGATACACTGTTCGTACTGCTGACCTGAACACCGGCCGGCTTTGGTCCGCTTTGTCTTTTTCCGCATTTGGAACAGAACTCAGCATGATCATCGAGCTGCTGACCGCAATAGATGCAATATTTCATTGTTTCATTCCCCCCTGAACAATCATGTAGTTATCATATCATAACCGCTGAACCTTTGCTTTTGCGAAATACATGCATAAAAAAGACCGGAGTCCGGTCGAATGGGACCATGTCCGGTCTTTTTCAAATCAGTTTGGTTTCAGGATTATTTGTCCTGGAGGCTTGCCTTCTGGACCAGCTTTGTATAACGTCTCTGAGCATCAGAGAGAGTCTTTGCAAATGCTGCTTCAGCGGCTTCCTGACCTCTGAGCTTCGGCAGGTTGAAGTAACGTGCTTCATTCATCAGGAAGTCATGGAACTTATCCCACTTCGGTTCCTTGGAATCGATTGTGAGAGGCTTTTCGTTTCTCGGGTCATAACGGTACAGTGTGACATAACCGCATTCAACCGCGTTCTTCTGGATGATCGGAGCCTTGACCAGACCGCCCTTGATACCCTGCTCTGCGCACGGGCAGTAAGCGATGATGATGGAAGGTCCGTTGTAGCTTTCAGCTTCCTGGAATGCCTTGATGGTCTGCAGCTGGTTAGCGCCCATGGAGATGGAAGCAACATAAGCTGTGCCATATTCCATAACGATCTGTCCGAGGTCTTTCTTAGCAAGAGCCTTACCGCCGGCAGCGAACTTCGCGATGGAAGCAGCCTGGGAGGACTTGGAGGACTGACCGCCAGTGTTGGAATAAACTTCTGTATCGAGAACGAGTACGTTGACATTCAGGTTGTTAGCCATGACATGATCGAGTCCGCCATAGCCGATATCGTAAGCCCATCCGTCGCCGCCGACGATCCATACAGACTTGCCGACGAGATCTCTTTCCATGTCGAGCAGTTCCTTGACAGCTTCATTGGAGCTTGCCTTGACACCTGCAACGATCTTGTCCTTGAGAGCTCTGTGCTGGTCTCTGTCTTCGCCGCTTGCGATGTAAGCTTCGAAGACTTCCTTGAGTTCAGGTTCAACCTTGTCGAGGTTTTCTTCCATGATTCTCAGGATACGGGCAGCCTTTGTGGCCTGGGAGACAGCCATACCGAAACCGAATTCAGCGTTGTCTTCGAACAGGGAGTTAGCCCATGCGACACCATTGCCGTCCTTGTCTGTGACGAACGGTGTGGAAGGTGTGGAGGAGCAGTAGATCATTGAGCATCCGGTAGCGTTGGCAACCATCATGTCTTTACCGAAGAGCTGGGAAGCCAGTCTGTAGTAAGGAGCCTCACCGCAGCCCGGGCAGCATCCGCTGACTTCGAAGTAAGGCATCATCAGAGAGATACCCTGAACGGAGTTCGGATTCATGACATACTGTGTCTTGTATTCTGTTTCCTTGTAGAGGTAGTCAGCCAGAGGTTCTTCACCCTGCTGTGTATCAACATCAGCAGCACTCAGAGCCTTGACAGGGCAAGCTGTCAGACATACGCCGCAGCCTACGCAGTTAGCCGGTGAGAGCTGGATTCTGTAAACCAGACCTGCTTCCTTGGCTCCCTTGTAAACAGCTGTCGGTTCCTTTGTCTCGAACTTGACATTGTTTTCAGCCGCAATTGCTTCAGCCTTGGCAACTTCCTCAGCATTCAGCAGGAACGGACGGATTGTTGCGTGCGGGCACGCGAATGCGCACTGACCGCACTCGATGCACTTGGATGCATCCCATGCCGGTACCTGGGCAGCGATGTTTCTCTTTTCACGGAAGGATACGTTCTCCGGAATGGAACCGTCGATGACTTCAGGCTTGAGGAATGAGGATACAGGCATCTGATAACCTTCGAGAGCGTTGATTCTCTGGAGGTTCTCATCGAAGTATTCGTCACCTGTCTTGACGATCAGGCTCTTGTCATAGGAGAGGTTGCTCCATGCAGGATCGACATCGATCTTGACGAGGCCTTCCTTACCCTTGTCGATAGCGTTGCAGTTGTTGTTGACAACGTCTTCACCCTTACGTGCATATGTGTGACGAGCGGAATCCTTCATCAGTTCAACGGATGTTTCATACGGCATGATCTGCTCGTTGAGCGCGAAGAATGCGGACTGCAGAATTGTGTTTGTATGACGGCCCATGTGTGTTTCCTGAGCCAGCTTTGTCGCGTTGATGATGTAGAAGTTAGCCTTCTTGTCAGCCAGAGCAGCGAGCATTCTGTTCGGCAGTCTGTCAGCGATTTCCTCAGCCGGGATTGTTGTGTTCAGCAGGAATGTTCCGCCTTCCTTGAGGTTGCGGACCATATCGAACTTGAAGCAGTAGGAATCCAGTGAGCAGGAAATGAAGTCAGCCTTGTCGATGTAATACGGGCTGTGGATCGGGCTCTTGCCGAATCTCAGATGGGAACGGGTGACACCGCCGGCCTTTCTGGAGTCGTATGCGAAGTAAGCCTGGGAATACAGATCAGTGTTGTTGCCGATGATCTTGACGGTGCTCTTGTTTGCACCGACTGTTCCGTCGGAACCAAGACCATAGAACAGGCAGCTTGTATAATCCGCATCAACATGGATGTCAACCGGAGCGATGGAGAGGTTTGTCACATCATCATCGATACCGATTGTGAATTCTTCCTTCGGTTCATCCTTCTTGAGCTCTTCGTAGACACCATTGATATGGGACGGGTTAGTATCCTTGGAGGACAGACCGTAACGGCCGCCGATGATGGTGAGATCTGTGTGCTTTCTGAGCGCATAGCAGACATCGAGGAAGAGAGGCTCTCTTGCGCCCTGTTCCTTAGCTCTGTCAAGAACAGCAATCTTCTTGACGGTTGCAGGCAGAACAGCTTCGAGATACTTCTGGGAGAACGGACGATACAGATAGACCTTGATCAGACCGACCTTTTCGCCGCGTTTGACCAGAGTGTTGATTGTCTCTGTGATTGTGTCTGTGACAGAACCCATGGCGATGATGACTCTTTCAGCATCCGGAGCGCCTACGTATACGAACGGTGCATAGTCGCGTCCTGTGTGTTCGCTGATTGCCTTGAAGTACTTGGCAGCGATGTCAGGAACAGCGTCGTAATGCTTGTTCTGTGCTTCAGCAGCCTGGAAGTAAATGTCGTCGTTCTGGGAGCCGCCGCGTGTGACTGCATTTCCGTGCGGGTTCAGTGCATGAGCACGGAATGCTTCGAGCTTGTCCATCGGGAGCAGGCTCTTGAGGAAGTCATAGTCCATGACTTCGATCTTGTCAACTTCGTGGGATGTACGGAAACCATCGAAGAAGTGCATGACAGGTACGGAACCGTCGATTGCGATCAGATGAGCTGCGCCAGCCAGGTCCATACAGTCCTGAACGGAGTGTGAGCACATCATGACGATACCGGTCTGACGGCATGCATAAACGTCCTGATGATCGCCGAAGATACTTAATGTGTGCGTTGCCAGAGAACGTGCTGCAACATGGATAACGCCCGGGAGCATTTCGCCCTTGAGCTTGTAGAGATTAGGAATCATGAGCAGCAGACCCTGGGAAGCTGTGAATGTAGCAGCCAGGGATCCAGCCTGTAACGCACCGTGAATTGTGCCGGCAGCGCCGCCTTCAGCCTGCATTTCAACTACCTTGACCTTGTCGCCAAATACATTGGTGCGGCCTGCAGTTGCCCAGTCATCAGTGTGCTCTGCCATCGGGGAAGATGGTGTAATCGGATAGATGCCGGCTACTTCCGTGAACGCATACGCGGAATGGGCAGTAGCGGTATTACCATCCATAGCATCGAAAACTTTTTTGTTTTCTGTAGTCATAAGTCCTCCTATTAACCACAGATATTATACTCCGCCGAATTATGAAAATACAGTGTTCCTGTTTCAAAAATCATGGACAGAATCATATGTTTCATGGACATCTCACATTTGCAAAGAAAAAGACCCACATACGTGAGTCTTGCTTCATGATTATTATTTTTGCAGCTGTTTCATGACCTGACGGATCTGCGCCTCGGAAGGCTTGCGGCCCATCTGCATGAACATTGCTCTGACCATCTTCTCATTGATGGGAGGATTTTCGCGGAGCTGCTTCTCAAAGTACTTCTTTGTAATGAAGAATGTGGCAATCGCCGCTACGATCGCGCCGGCCACAAACCAGCCCAATGATAACCAGAATTCACTCATATTGTTCACCTGCCTTGCTTACAGAGGTCATTTTACAATTTTTGTGTATTGCTTGCAATATGAAAACTGCCCGCATGTGCAGGCAGTCATATTTTCATCAAAGCCGAAGGGGTGATATGTTCCCTCTTATGTAGAGGTGGGTGCTCTTGGTCATCCCTCAGGATTCCCGGCCGTACCGGGCATTCACAACAGAAATCGCCAGTCAGAGCTCCCTTATATCAAAATGTAGGAAAAATATGTGGTCCTCCGGCAAGAACATTATAGAGTCACGTCAGGCGCAATAACAGTCTTGACAGTGCGGATATTATTCTTTATTCTTATTAGCTATTTCGATCCCAAGAATGTCAAGCTGTGCCTGGTCAACCACATTGGGTGATTCACTCATCAGATCAAGCGAGCTGTTTGTGGTCGGGAAAGCGACCACATCGCGGATATTGTCCGTGCCTGCCAGTACCATGACAAGTCTTTCCAGACCGATGCCCACGCCGCCATGAGGAGGTGTGCCGTAACGGAAGGCATCCAGGAAGAAGCCGAAGCGCTCCTTCGCCTTTTCCATGGTGAGACCGATCGCTTCGAAGACCTTCTCCTGAAGATCCTGTTCATGGATACGGATGGATCCGGACAGCAGCTCATAGCCGTTGAGAACAAGGTCATAGGCTCTTGAGGAAACATGTTCGGGATCGCTGAACAGCTTGTCAACATCCGCTTCCACCGGCGCGGTGAACGGATGGTGGGCTGCCACCCATCTGCCCTCTTCCTCGCTGTATTCAAACATCGGGAATTCAGTGACCCAGAGGAATTTATATTCATCGTTATTGATCAGGTTCAGCTCATGGCCGAGTCTGACACGCAGTGCGCCAAGGGCAGTATTGGCAATTTTGAGCTTGTCCGCAATGATCAGGACAAGATCATTGTCCTTGAGACAGAGCTGTTCTGCGACCGCAGCCTTCTCAGCATCGCTGAGCGGCTTGGCAACTGAACCGGTCAGAGTGCCCTTTTCCATCTTGAGATATGCCAGCGCCTTGGCCTTGAATCCATGCTTGACGAAATCCTGAAGCTTGTCGAGGCCCTTGCGGCTGTATTTGTCCGCCGCATTCTCGAATTTCAGAGCGCTGATCACGCCGCCGTTGTCCAGCACGCCTTTGAAGACCGCAAATTCGGTATCCTTGAAGATCGGGCTGAGATCGATGATCTCATTGCCGAAGCGCAGGTCCGGCTTGTCGGTGCCGAATCTTCTGATGCACTCCGCATACGGGATGCGCACGAAACTGTCTTCCAGTGTGTAGCCGACGGTCTGTTTGAAGATGGCCTTCATCAGATCCTCAACGGTTGCGAAAATGGTGTTTTCATCGCCGAAGCTCATCTCGATATCAATCTGAGTAAATTCCGGCTGACGGTCTGCACGCAGGTCCTCATCGCGGAAGCATCTGGCGATCTGGAAATACTTCTCAAAACCGGCGATCATCAGCAGCTGCTTGTAGATCTGCGGGGACTGGGGAAGCGCCCAGAAACGGCCGTTGTAGATTCGGGAGGGAACCAGATAGTCTCTGGCGCCTTCCGGTGTGCTTCTGGCCAGGATCGGCGTTTCGATTTCGACAAAGCCCTTTTCATCCAGGACTCTTCTGGCGATCATGCAGACCTTGTGGCGCAGGATCATATTCTTCTGCAGCACCGGTCTTCTCAGATCGAGATATCTGTACTTGAGACGGGTGTCCTCATTGGTGTCAGTGTCATCGGCGATGGTGATCGGCGCGGTTTCGGCGCGGTTGACGATGGTGCCCTCTTCCGCCAGAACCTCGATTTCACCGGTGGCCAGCTTCGGATTGGGATCCTTGCGCAGCTGCACAGTGCCACTGACGGAAAGGATGTATTCGCTTCTGACTTCCTTCACCTTTTCCGCCATGGTCTCATCAAATGTGACCTGGACAATGCCGCTGCGGTCTCTGAGGTCAACGAAGACCAGAGAGCCGAGATTTCTGCGCTTGGAAACCCAGCCGATCAGGCTGACTTTCTTTCCCGCATCCGCGGCTCTGAGTGAGCCGTTTTCACATGTTCTGTTCATTTTGCTTTTTCCTCCCATGTTTTCAGCTGATCCAGAAGTTCTTCATTTTTCAGAGTCAGCTGTGTCTTGTCTGCTGAATTCTTGAGGTTGAGAGTGCCCTGGGCAACCTCATCCTCGCCGAGAATCACAATATATTTCGCATTCATTCTGTCGGCACTCTTGAACTGTGCCTTGAGTGAGCGTTTTACCAGATTGCCCTCGCACTGATAGCCTGCATTTCTGAGCACGGACAGTGTTTTCAGAACACTGTCGCCCACATTGCCAAGCCCGATCACGTAAACATCGCACTGATCTTCCTCGCTGAACGGATAGCCTTCATCCTGGGCCAGGGCAATCAGTCTTTCCAGTCCGATTGCAAAGCCGATGCCGCTCATTTCCGGTCCGCCGTAATACTCAACAAAGTGGTCATAGCGGCCGCCTGCAAAGATGGTCGCCTGGGCACCGGAATCCGGTCTTGTGGAAACTACTTCAAAGACGGTGTGGGTATAATAGTCAAGACCTCTGACCAGATGCTCATCGATTTCATACGGAATGCCCAGCGCATCAAGGCATGCAAGCACTCTTCTGAAATATTCGGAAGATTCCTCATTGAGATAATCCGAAAGCTTCGGAGCGCTCTTCATGCAGTCTTTGTCATGGTCGACCTTGCAGTCAAGAATGCGCAGCGGATTCTGCTCATATCTTCTCTGACAGTCCCCGCAAAGCTCTTCCAGATGCGGTGCGAAGTGCTGCTTCAGAGCCTGGCGGTAAGCCGCTCTTGATTCATCATCGCCCAGGGTGTTGATCAGCACCTTGATTGATGAAATGCCCATTGTCTTGACAATGTCATAGCCAAGCGCGATTGTCTCGGCATCGATTTCGGGTGTCTTGGCGCCGATGTTTTCAACGCCGAACTGGGTGAACTGTCTCTGTCTGCCCTTCTGCGGTCTTTCGTGACGGAACATCGCCCCGATGTAATACAGTCTTGCCGGCATCTCCATGGAGCCGTAAAGCTTGTGCTGGTCAAAAGCGCGGATGACACCGGCAGTGCCTTCCGGACGCAGTGTATAGGATTCACTTCCCATATTGAATGTATACATTTCCTTGTTGACCATATCGGAAGAATCATTCTCACGCTTGAAAACCTTCGTGTCTTCGAAATACGGCGTGCGGATCTCACGATAGCGGTAACGGGCTGTGATTCTGCGGATCACATCCTCGACATCATGCCATTTGTTGATGTCGGAAGGAAGAATGTCATAGGTGCCTCTGGGTGTCTGATAACTCATATTGCCTCCATTTCAATAAAAAACGTCCCTGGATCCAAGGACGCTGGTATGCGCGGTGCCACCTTAGTTTACAGCTGACGCTGTACGCTTGATTCCTTAACGCGGAACACGGATGTTCCTACTGCCGGTTCAGAACATCTTCTCCCGGGTGTCTTACCTGATTCATGTCGGTCAATGCTTTCACCATACCATTGTCGCTTCTTATCGCACTTGTCAGGTTTTCCCGTTCTCAGAAATTGTGATTACGAAAGGATTATAGCTTTTTTCAGCAGCTTTCACAAGCGGATATCCTGCAAAAAAAGAACAGTCCTCAATGGGCTGTTCTCTCAACGTTGATGACTGATTCAACCTTGCGCAGATTGGCAATGACATTTTCAAGATGTGAAATGTCATGGACACGGATGACCATCTTGACCGTGGATGTCAGGGTGTCATGATTGACCGCCGCATTGACACTTTCCAGCGGCGCCTTGCACTGGGAAACGACCGTGACAATATCCGTCAGCAGGAAACTGCGGTCGCGTGCGCTCACATTGACATCGGCATCATAATAGCGCTCCACATCCCCTTCATCCCACTGCACATCGATCAGGCGTGCTTTTGCGCCGGCGATATTGGGACAGTCCGCACGATGGACCTTGACGCCTTCGGTCTTGGTGATGAAGCCTTTGATCGGCTCGCCGTAAACCGGCAGACAGCAATGCGCCAGCGACATCTTCATTGACTCGATGCCCGGAATGACCAGTCCGCTCTTGGAAACCCTGTGCTGTGCCTCTTTGCCAAGCACCCTTGACAAAGCTGCCTGCTCAGAGATGTGGGCCTTCTGGTTGGTGAGCTTTTCACACACGCTGGTCGGGTTGATGGAACGCACGGCAATGCCGTACATGAGATCGGTATGGTTGGAAACCCTGAACTCCCGGTAGATGTTCTCGAGTTTCTTCTTTTCCATATATTCTTTCGGATTGAAACCGCGTTTGCGCAGTTCGTCGGCGAGAATCTTCTCTCCTTCATCCACGCGCTTGAGATGATTTTCGGTTTCCTTCTTTGTGAGCCAGTTGCGGATCTTGTTTCTGGCCTGGTTGGTTTTGACGAATTTGAGCCAGTCTTCGGAAGGACCGGTGCCTTTCATCGTCTTGATCTGCACGACATCGCCGGTATGCAGTTCGGTGTTCAGGGGCACCATGGCATCATTGACAATCGCTCCCACCGCGGTATGGCCGACATCGGTGTGAATGCGGTAGGCAAAATCAATCGGAGTGGCGCCATTGGGCAGATCGATGACCCTTCCTTTGGGAGTCATCACATAGACATTGGCTGCGAAGACATCATGCTGAAGAGCTTCCATATATTCGGAAGCAGTTGTGTTTTGTTCTTGAACCAGGCAAGCTTGTCCTCGATTTCCTTCTGTTCGGCTCTGGCATCGTATTTGGAGCCTTCTTTATAGCGCCAGTGGGCGGCAACACCGCGCTCGGCGATCGCATCCATTTCCTCGGTTCTGATCTGAACTTCGAAAATCCTGGCGTTTTCACCGATGATCGTCGTATGCAGCGACTGGTACATGTTCGTTTTGGGAACGGCAATATAATCCTTGAGACGGCCCGGGATCGGATGATATTTGGCATGGATGTAGCCGAGGGTCTCATAGCAGCTCTGCTTGGTGCCGGTGACAATGCGGATGGCAAGCAGATCAAGAATCTCATCAAAGCGCTTGTGCTTGGTGATCATCTTGCGGTAAATCGAATACAGATGCTTGGAGCGGCCGAAGATGCGGTGCGGAATCTCATGTTCCCTGAGCATTTCCGAAATCTCCGCGATCATCTGCGAGACATTGGCATCCCGTTCCGCCTTTTTCGCCTCAACCAGGCGGGCAATGCGGTAATATTCATCCCTGTTGAGATAATAGAAACAGAGATCTTCCAGTTCATTCTTGATTGCACTGATACCAAGACGGTGTGCAATCGGGGCATATACATCCAGTGTCTCCTGGGCAATGCGCTTCTGGGAGGCCTCAGGCTGATACTGAAGCGTGCGCATATTATGCAGACGGTCGACAAGCTTGATGATGATGACGCGCACATCCCTTGCCATCGCAATGAAAATCTTGCGGTGGTTGGCGGCCTGGTATTCCGGATCATTCTTGCCTTTGAACTGCAGGGTTCCGATCTTGGTGACCGATTCCACAAGGTCGGCGATCTCCGGATCAAACTCAGCCGCAAGCTCATCATGGCTGATGCCGCAGTCCTCAATCACATCATGCAGAAAACCGGCGGCGATGGTCTGGGGACCGACGCGCAGGGTTGCCAGAATATAGGCAACGGAGTTGAGATGAACCGTATACGGCTCGCCGCTGCGGCGGAACTGGCCGGCATGATGAACGGAGGCATAGTTGGCTGCCCGCTCAATCAAAGTCAGACTGATCGGATCATGAATGTATTTGCGTGCTTCATCCATTACATCATCAACACCCGGATTCATGTGGTCATTTACCATTGTTATGCCCCCTTTCTTTTTAATGCACCTATATTAATACAAATTTCATCATCTTGTGCAGAATATTTCAAAAATATAAAAAGTCCGCGAAGGACTTTTCATGAAATTTTACTGATCGGAAAGTTTCAGGATATTGAAGACATCATAATCTTCGAGAACCTGACGGCCTTCCATACCGTTGCCGTAGAGTTCAACCACAAATGCGATACCCGCAACAGTGCCGCCGAGCTCCTCGACCATTTTCGCGGTTGCCTTGGCGGTGCCGCCGGTGGCAAGCAGATCATCCACAATCAGAACTCTCTGACCGGGCTTGACTGCGTCTTTGTGCATATGGACCTCATTGGATCCGTATTCCAGATCATATTTGCAGCTGATTGTTTCACGGGGAAGTTTTCCCGGCTTTCTGACCGGTGCAAATCCGACGCCAAGCTCCAGCGCAACCGGACAGCCGAACCAGAAGCCTCTGCTTTCCGGACCGACAACGAGATCGGCATTGACTTTTTTACCGTATTCGGCGATCAGCCTGACGGATTCCTTGAATGCTTCGGGACTTGAGAGAATCGGCGTGACATCGCGGAAAAGGATTCCTTCGATCGGGAAATCACGGATGGATGCGATATAGTCTTCGAGATTGATTGCCATATTGATTAGTCTCCTTGGTTTCGATAACAGAATTATTATAATACATCAGCGACTGTAAGCGCTTAATAAATATCCTCAATTTCAATCTGCATGTTCACATTGCTGCGCCATCTGTTGATGCTCAGGGTGCCGATCACCGTATGGGGATCCTCACCAACACTGATGCCCTTGCGTTTATAGAGGACAGCCTCAAGCGGTCCGTTGGCATTGGCGATTGTATATTTGATGACTTTGTCGGTTTCCTTCACGGTCAGCACCTGCGCATCGGTAATGGCGAAATATGCATTGATTTCCTTGGGCAGCGGATCCGCCCTTTGCAGATCCATGATCTCATCCATGCTGATCTCATCGCTCTTGACGGCGATTGCCGTATTCACATGGTCATTCACGGGAATGGCAGTCTCTTTCATCTTTTGGGCCACATGGGCCTTGAACATCTCAAGATCATCCATTTTCAGACCGACGCCGACCGCCTGCTCATGGCCGCCGAAACTGCTCAGCTCTTCAAAACCGGAAAAGAACGAAAACATGTCAAAGCCTTCCACGCTTCTGCCGCTGCCTTTGATTTCCCTTTCGTGTCTGGCCAGTACCAGGGCCGGTTTATGGTAGGTGTTGGCCAGTCTGCCGGCGATCAGTCCGCAGATGCCCTCATGGAATTTTTCATGATAGATCACGATGAAATCATCATCATTCACCATCGTATCAGCCAGTGCGGTCTGGGTTTCGGAAAGCTCTCTGCGCACGTCATTGACGTGTTCAAGCTGTCTGGTATAGGAGCTGATTGCCTCGGGACTGTTTGAAAGCAGAAACGGCACCAGTGTATTCACATTGGAAAGATCATTCATCCTGCCGACACTGTTGAGCTTGGGCACAATCTGAAATGCAATCGATGACCAGTTGACCGTGCTGCCGCCTCTGAACATGGAAGCGATCGAGCGCGGAATGCGGCGCTTCATGATTTCCATCCCTTCACGGACGATCTTTCTGGTTTCCTTCCATAAAGGCATGACATCGCCGATGCTTGCCACACAGGCCAGCGCGATCAATTCCTGCCTCATTCCGCAAAGACGCATGCTCAGCTCCAGTGCGACCCCGGCTCCGCACAGATATTGATATCTGTCTTCCATATAATCAGGATGGACAACAATATCAGCTTCGACTGTTTCTTCAATTTTATGATGATCCGTGACAATCACATCCATACCAAGACGTTTCGCTTCGGCAATGGCTTCATGCGCTTTGACACCGTTGTCAACGGTGATGATCAGCTGATATCCCTTGCGTGCGGCAAGCGAGACGGTCTGTTTTGAAAGACCGTAGCCCTCCTTGAAGCGGTCAGGAATATAATAGCCGTTTGTGATTTTCAAAAGATCCAGGGTGCGTTTCATGATCGCGGTGGCACAGATGCCGTCAGCGTCATAATCACCCCCGACAAATACCTTCTCCCCCTGTCTTGCGGCTTTCAGAATGCGCTCGCAGGCAGCTTTGACACAATCCGCCTCAGAGACAGTCAGATCTGTATCAGGATCCAGAAGTTCCTGGATCTGTTCTGGATTGAGCCCGTTGGCCGCGATCAGACGGGACAGAAGTTTTCCGGTATGATACCGCGCACCGATATCATCGGTTTCTGTATCAATGATGTTCCAAATCATTTTTGATTGATCCTTTCAAGCAGACCGATGACCTCATGCATTGATTCACATCTGAATTCAATTGCATTGGTCATGATCTCATCCGGAATAATTGTATCCGGAATGAAGCAATTGTGCATACCGGCATTGACGGAAGCGAGAATTCCCTGTTTGGAATCTTCCAGTACCAGGCAGTTTTCCGGCTTCACGCCAAGATTTGCCGCCCCGCACAGAAAGATTTCAGGATCAGGCTTGGCATGCGTCACCATATCTCCGCACACGATCGTGTCATAGTGAAGCTTTACACTGCATGTATCCATCAATGTCAGCACATATTCCCGTGCACTGGAGGAACAGATGCCGACCGGGTAGTGATTTCTTTCCAGATACTGAAACAGTTCGATCAGACCGGGACGGTTGATGCAGTCCGTATGGATGCTGCGCCAGAAGTTCAGATCAAATCTTCTTGAGCGGCATACCTTGCGCAATGTGTCCGCACCGGGAACTGAAGCGATATAGTCAAGCAGATCCTGTCCGCCTGCGCCGGTGATATGTTCAAAAAAGTCAGACGGAAGTGTGACGTTGTATTCTCTTGCGCCGTCTCTCCAGATCTGCTGGGCGATGATTTCCGTGTCAAACATCAGCCCGTCACAGTCAAACAGCACCGCTTTGATTTCCATGTGTCTCTCCTTTTCAAAATAAAGCAGACAGCCGAAGCCGTCTGCCTGAATTGTTAAGCGTTGATTCCCTTGAATGTATATTCGTCAAGAGCTTCTTTCTTCGCTGCCTTCTTCGGCTTCTTTGTGCCGTCATCCTTGCGCAGCTTGGTGCGTGCCCATCTCCATACAGTCGGAGCGATGAAGATGGAGGATAATGTACCGGCGATCAGACCGATGAACATTGCGAAAATGAATGTGAAGATTGCCTTGGACCCCATTGCCAGCAGCAGAATGACCGGCAGCATTGTTGTGATGGAGCTGTTCAGTGACATTCTGATTGTGGCATCGAGTGCCTGGTTGATGACATTCTTATATCCCTGCGCATCGAGACGGCCGGACTTGGTTGCCATGATTTCACGCACTCTGTCAAAGACAACGATCGAGTTGTTGATGGAATAACCGATGATGGTCAGCAGGACGGAAATGACTTCCGTGTTGACTTCAAGACGTGCAATTGCGAATACCGCAAGAACGATGCCGACGTCATGAATCAGTGCAACGATACAGCCAAGCGCATAATCCCATTCATAGCGGAATGTGACATAGAGCATCATTGCGATCCATGCGACGATGGTCAGAATAATCGCATTTCTGACAAGCTCACGTCCGACGACCGGTGTGACGACGTTGTCGCCCGGCTCCTCACCGTACTTCTCCTGCAGAGCGGTCTTGATCTTGTGCAGATCTTCTGTTTCGATGGCCTGCTTGGTTGTCGCATAGACGGTGTTTTCACCCGAAGCCTGGATAGTGAATCCGTCGTATCCGAGTTCATCGAAGACGGCGCTGACATCCTCAACCGTGACAGCCTGTTCGGAAGAAACCGTGATGCGGGTACCGGAGGAGAAGTCGATACCGAGATTGAAGAATCCCTTGCCGCTTCCCATATTG
The DNA here is from genome assembly GCA_902761625.1 of uncultured Erysipelotrichaceae bacterium. Taxonomy (GTDB): domain Bacteria; phylum Bacillota_I; class Bacilli_A; order Erysipelotrichales; family Erysipelotrichaceae; genus Bulleidia. Next base: position 11,893 of record CACWLH010000056.1, on the reverse strand, counting down.
ACGAAGCCGAGAATCAGTGCGAGTGCCGCAACGACCAGCGCACCGCGGATATTCCACTTTGCATTGCCTGCATAGTCAAACTGTTTTGTGCCTGTGTAGAACTGGGATTCGCCTTTGGATACATCGGGGATCTGGGATTCCTTGACATTGAACAGTCCGGGTTTGCCGTCAGCAATACCGGCATTGACCAGCAGATTGAGCAGCCATCTGGAGAAAGCGACGTTGAGAAGCAGGGTCATGACGACCGTGATAATCAGCATGGTCGCAAATCCCTTGACGGCGCCATTGCCCCAGATATACATGATCAAAGCAGCGATCAGGGTTGTGAACTGTGCATCGAAGACAGCGGAGAAGGACTGTTTCTGGCCTTCCGCAACTGCAGCTCTGACACTTCTGCCCTTGTAGAGTTCCTGCTTGATTCTTTCATAGTTGATAATGTTTGCGTCAACAGTCATACCGACACCGAGCACCAGAGCGCCGATACCGGACAGTGTGAAGACAGCTCCCATCAAAGAATAGATTCCGAATACCGCCCAGATGTAGAATACGAGCATGATTGCGGAAACGATACCCGGCAGTCTGAACATGTAAATCATGAACAGCATGACCAGACCGATACCGATCATACCGGCTGTGGCAGTCTTTGACAGCGCGTCCGCACCATATTCGGCGGAGACGACGTTGGAGCTGATTTCAGTCAGCTTGACAGGCAGGGAACCGGAGTTGATCAGATTGGCAAGTGTTCTGGCTTCTTCCTCGGTGAAATTGCCTTCGATGATGCAGTTGCCGTTGATCTCGCTTCTGACCTGTGCGGCGGAAATATATTTGGGTTCCTCGCCCTTGTTCGCCTTGGCAGCTTCTGCTGTATAGGTGTCGCCCTCTTCCCAGTCAAGCCAGATGATCATGATGTTTGATCCGCTTGCCTTGGCTGCGATATTCTTTGTGATCTCGCCGAACTTGGCCTGATCGGCAATCTGCAGTGAGACGATCGGGACACCATCCTGATATGCCAGGGATGCGCCGCCCTCAACCAGAATGGATGAGTCAGCGAGTTCATTGTCATCGACATCGCGGAATGTGAGATTGGCGGTTGTGCCGATCATTTTTTTGGCTGATTTCTGATCGGAAATGCCGGCCAGCTGAACGCGCACACGGTTTTCGCCTTCGACAATGATCTCAGGTTCGGAAACACCGAGAACATTGATACGTTTGGAAATGCTGTTTGTCACAGCAGTCATATCCACTTCTGAACCTTCGTTGAGCGGCGTGACCTCGTAGAGGATTTCAAATCCGCCCTGCAGGTCAAGACCAAGGTTCAGATTGTTCTTGATCATGTTGAATGTGCTTGCAACGATTACTGCGATCGCTGCGACGGCCAAAAAGAAAATTCCCAAGCTTCCCTTTTTGTTCTGCTTTCCAGCCATAATAGTGCCTACCCTCCTATAATGTCAGAGAAATCCTCAAGTCTGGATGCGGCCGCGTCGGTGATCGCCTTTTTTGCCAGAAAACGGATCATTTCCTGAGTATCCACATGCAGGATATCGTCGGCTGCCTCATGCAGTGAATGCGGCTGCCGCAGCGCCCAGAGTTTCTCATTCACATAATCCTCAAGATTGCTGTACCTGAGTGAAGGCAGTCCGTTGCGTTTCAGCTGCTGAAGCTTGAGGACCATCGTCAGCTGAATCAGAGTATTGAGTGTATTCATTTTTTCTGATGACATGCCTTCCTCCTGACAGTTACGTTATTATACCAAAAAACAATCTGTTTTAATACTGAAATTAATGATTAACAAAGGATTTTAAAGGCTGAAATGAACAGCCCTGCGCACTTATAACGAAAAGAAAAAAACTGCCGCGTGGCAGTTTCATTTCGTTGCAATCCAGAAGCCGAGCAGTGCGAACACCGCTTCCGCCATCCAGAACAGATATACGACTGATTTTTCAGGCATTCCCTTCAGACGGAAGGAATAATGAATCGGCGTATACGGGAAGATTCTGCGGTGAATGGTTTTGACCGCAGCCACCTGCAGAATGACACTCAATGTTTCCAGAACCGGAACCCCGGCGATCACGATCAGCGCCATCTCTTTCTTGGTCACCATGGCAATCGCCGCCAGGATGCCGCCAAGAGCCAGTGCCCCGGTATCGCCCATAAACACTTTGGCCGGTTTCTTGTTGTAATACAGATAGCCAAGCAGCGCCCCGATCAAAGAAATGATCAGCGGCGGAAGTGTCTGCGACATGCCAAGTGAAATAATCAGAAACGGAATCAAAGCAATGATCGTCACACCTGCGCAAAGGCCATCCATTCCGTCAGTCAGATTGACGGCGTTTGAGCTGCCGGCAAACATCAGCATCGCAAAGAAGAAATAAGCAAAGCCAAGATGCACGGTGATACCGCTCAAAGGCAGATACACTTCCAGTTTTCCGTGTCCCATATAAAGCAGGAAGAAGACTGCCGCAAGCACCACCTGCATGATCAGCTTGGTGCGCGGGGAAAGTCCCTCGTTGTTCTTTTTGACAGCGATCAGATAATCATCGATGAATCCGATGATGCCGTATCCCACAAATGCGAGCATGACAATCAATGTGTCCGTGTCAAGATAAGCTTTCGGATTGGTAATCAATGTGACAATCAGCGGGGTGATGATGAAGAGGATTCCGCCCATGATCGGGGTTCCCGCCTTCTTCTGATCCTCATCCAGTGAATATTCACTGATCGTCTGCCTGAAACTCAGTTTTTTCAGGAATTTTATGAAGGCCGGCATGGTCACAAGCACAATGACCAGGCTCAGCGTGAAATTCAATATCAGTTTCAAAGGCATAATAACCCTCCTTTGCTTTAACTATCATACTCAAAGCTCATTCAAATACAACTCTGATTTCTGTTCCTTTGGTAACCGGCGTACCCGGCGCAATGTTCTGCGAGACAACTTTGCCCGTGCCCGAAAGCTGGAATCCGAAGCCCGTGACATCCCAGAGACCTGCCACGTCCTTGCGCGTCCAGCCGCTCAGATCCGGCATGATGAATGTCTGCGTATCGCTCAGCAGGAAGACTCTCTGGCCGCTTGCCACGGTTTCTCCTTCCCGCGGATACTGTCTGATGACATTGCTGCCTTCGCCAAGGACCGTCACTGATGCGCCTGCCTGTGCCAGTGTGTTCTTGGCGTAGTCAATGCTGTGATTGATCAGGGAAGGCATTTCTGTCACTGTTACGGCATCACTAGGTGTTTCCGGCTGCGGCGCGGTGCTGCTGCCCTCTGCAAAGCCATAGCTGACAGCTACCTTGCGGAAGAAGTTCTTGGTCGCGTCGGTATAATAATGCGAATCCGTCGCATTGTCCGCTTCAAATGCATAGTATACAAGCACCTGGGGATCCTCGGCAGGCATCGCCGCCATGATCGAGGTGATTGTTCTGCCGCTGGCATAGCTGCCGTTGACGGCAACTTCGGATGTTCCGGTCTTGGCGATCAGATCGCATTCGGGAATGCGGTAGTATTTGGCGGTTCCGTCCTCATCATTGATGACCCGGTACATGATCTTCTGAACATGCTGTGCTGTCTCGGGAGTGATCGGATTGCCCTTGACGGTGCGTTGGGCCGAGTAGATGACGCTGTTGTCATATGCGTCTCTGACTGACTCGACAAAGTAAGGCTTGACCATCGTTCCGTCGGAGAAGATCGCGCTGTATGCCTGGAACAGCTGCAGCATGGTAGCGGTGGAGCCCTGACCGAAGGACAGATTCATCTTGTCATATGCATAGGTGAAATTCAATGTTCCTTTGGATTCAGGCAGACCGTCGGTATCAACATTTTCAAAGAAGCCGAAATTCTGAAGATACTGCAGATAGATTTCCGGAGTGATCAGTTCATTTTCAAGGGTTGCCGCCACGGTGTTGAGGGAATAGATCATACCGTGATCCAGATCCACCATACCGTATTTCTTTTCGCCGGCATTGTAGATGCAGCCGATGCTGTCAGCGCTGTAAGTGCGGACCGGATTGTTGTTTTCATCATCCGTGAAGCAGAACGAGTTTCCGTCTGTCACCATCGTCTCATCATATTTATTCTCATTGATTGTCGCCGCCCACACAAAAGTCTTCATCGTGCTGCCCGGCTCATAAGGAATCTGGGCGCCGGTGTTTGTGTAGTCGGTGATGTTTTCCAGCGTGTTGGGATCAAATGACGGGCTCTGGCCCCAGGCAATCACCTTGCCGCTGTCAATTTCCATTGCCCCGCCCCAGACGCGCTTTGTGTCAAAGGTCGTCATGGTGGTGCGCATGCTTTCTTCCAGCGCCTCCTGGATGCCGCTGTCAATGGTCAGATACACATTGTCGCCATTGCGGGCGCTGACAACCTCTTCCTGCATGCCCGGCAGCACATATCCGTGCTCATCCGCCTGATAGGTGCGGGAACCGTCGATTCCGGACAGATACGGGTCGAGATAGAGCTCAATACCCATTTTGCCGACGGTGCTTCCGCTTTCATCCGACTGGGCGTAGCCGATCAGATTGGAAGCGAACTGTCCCATCGGATAAACACGCTGGACGCTGTCAGTGAATTCAATGCCCGGCAGGTCATAGGATTCAATCTCATCCTTGATGGATTTGGAAAGCTTGCGGCCGCCATAGCCAAGCTCCGTCTGGTATACATCCTGCTTCAGATAATCCAGAATCTTGTCATAATCCATACGCAGAATCTTTGAGAGGATTTCAGCCGTCTTCTCCTTGTCCTTGACATAGGCAATCGTTCCCTCCACCGCGGGACGGTTCTCATCAAGAATGCACACAATGTTATATGTGCGGCTGTCCTGGGCGATCACAATGCCGCTGCGGTCATAGATGTTGCCGCGCAGCGCTTTGGTGACCTCGTGGACATAGTTTGCCGAATTGGCATAATTGGAAAGATCCACTCCCGAGCGCAGATGCACTTTTGAGATTGTCACGAAAAAAACATTGGATGCGAGCAAGATGACCGCCGCCAATGTTACGAGAAATATTTCACTGACCGAATTGTTTTTCACCTTCGGCACACGTTCAGTCTCCGTTGTCTCCATTAGTAATTGAAATAACATTTCCGGAATTGCGTGTCAAGCCATTATTCGCCGCGATCTCATAGATTCTGTCCGCGGAGGTCAGCTGGGCAATCTCCACTTCAACCGCATCATTCTGCAGTTCAAGGGTTGCAATCTGCTGTGAAAGCTCCTGGGCACGGGTGCTCAGAGAGTTGTTGTAAGAGCGCAGAAACAGTGCACCGCCCAGATATAACAAAGCTGATACACAAAACAGCAATGCCGAAAAGTTCAGCAGCGCAAATGATCTCTTAACCTTTTTTGTCTTAGTCCCCTTAGCCATGATTCTCTCCCCCTGCAATTCTTTCTATGACACGCAGCTTCGCGCTGTGTGAACGGTTGTTTTCACTGAGTTCTCCTTCGGATGCGATCACCGGCTTTCTGGTGATCAGGCGGAAGGAGGCCTGCTCCATTTGAGAGGCGACGAGCGGCAGCTTTGGCTCAACAAATGGAGCAGAGGAATAGTATTTGAATGTGTTCTTCACAATCCGGTCTTCGAGCGAGTGGAATGTGATCACTGCGCATCTGCCGGATACATTCAGCATTTCCAGCGCCTGCTCAAGTCCCTGCTTCAGGGCGCCCAGTTCATCGTTGACTTCGATGCGGATCGCCTGGAAGGTTTTCTTTGCGGGATGTCCCTTCTTGCGCAGTTCTTTTTCCGGAAGTGCCTTTCGGATGATATCCACCAGTTCGAAGGTTGTTTCTACCGGGCGTATCGCACGGCTTTTCACAATCTCTTTTGCGATCAGTGAAGCATATCTCTCTTCAGCATAATCCCTGAGGATTCTGATCAGTTCTTCAGGTGAATATTGATTGACAACCTGGTATGCATCAAGTGTCTGGCTCTGATCCATTCTCATATCAAGCCTTGCGTCATAGCGGTAGCTGAATCCGCGCTGCGGATCGTCAAACTGCGGTGAGCTGACGCCAAGGTCCATCATGAATCCGTCCACATGTTCAATGCCGCGCTTTAGCAGCTCTTCTTTTGCGGAGCGGAAATCATTGTGGATCAGCGTGACTCTGTCAGCGACTTCCGAAAGATTTTCTTCCGATTCGCGCAGAGCCTGTTCATCCTTGTCAAATGCATACAGATGTCCGGTTGTCAGTTTCGAGATCAGGAGTTTTGCATGTCCTCCCCTGCCCAGTGTGCCGTCCACGTAAATTCCGTCAGGCTTCACATCAAGCAGATCAATCGTTTCATTCAGAAGGACGCTGGTATGTTCCATCATTGCAGATACTCCGTCAGTGTTTCGGCAACGGAATCAATCGATTCGCTTGCCAGATCTTCATATGCGTCCCATTGCTCTTCCGACCAGATCTCGACATGGTCGGCGACGCCGACGATGACACAGTTCTTTTCAATATGAGCCTGTGACACCAGAAACTGGGGCAGCTGGATTCTTCCCTGCGAGTCCAGGGAGCAGTCCATCGCGTTGCCGGTCAGCACACGCAGATACATGCGCGCTTCCTTTTTGGTGCCGGGAATCATCGAGATCCTTGCGATCATCGCTTCCCATCTGTCCTGTGTGTAAATGGACAGGCATCCGTCAAGACCTTTGGTAACGGTAAAAGATTCTCCGAGACCGTCGCGGAGTTTGGCAGGAATGATCAGTCTGTTTTTCGAGTCCAGAGTATGTCTGAACTGACCCTTGAACATCATCCCCCACTTCTCCCCACTTTCTAACACAATTTTACCATCTACCCGTTCAGACGCAAGTTTTTTTTATGGAATTTGCGATTTACGGCATTTTTCATATAATGAAAGAGCTGCGGAGGTTCGCATATGAAACAATTTTGCATTCTGAGTGAGAATGAATATAAAAGCTTCCAGGAAACAAGCCCTCTGCAGGGCTTTCTGAGTTCCCCGGAAGCGATCCGGCTGAAACATGAAAACGGCTGGAAAACCGAATTTGCGGGTGTGAAGGAAGACGGCAGAATCATCGCCGCCACTCCCCTCACCTACATCCCGGTCATGAAGATTTATCAGTTCTGCCACGCCCAGGGCGGTTTCCTGATGGATTACCGCGATACGGACACGCTGGCTTTTTTCACGGAGCATCTGAAAAAATATCTTGCCGGAAAGAAAGTCATGTATATGCTGATGAATCCGAATTTCAACTACATCGAGCGCGATATCGACGGCAATCCGGTTGAAGGCGGCTATGACAACAGCGACATCCTGCACAGCCTGGAACAGCTCGGCTTTGAGCATCAGGGCTTTGTCAGGGACTATTCAGCCTTCACAATGATCAGCTGGGTATTTGCCATGAATCTTGCCGGAAAAAATGAGGCGCAGATTCTCAAGGAGATGGATCAGCAGACCCGCTGGAGCGTCAACAAGACACTGAAGCAGGGCATTGAGGTCAGAGAGCTCAAACCCGAGGAGATCGGCAAATTCATTGAGATGGAGGAGCACACCGCAAAACGGCGCGGCTTCGAAATGCGTGAGCACAGCTTTTATGAAAAACAGCTCAGAGCCTATGGCGATCATGCGAAAATCCTGCTCGCCTATCTGGATCTGAACTCATTCCGCGAAAAGCTGAATGAGGAGATGGCACAGCTGAAAGCTGACAAGGCTGAAACGGATGCCAGACTCGAACAGACACCCGGTTCAAAGAAATTTCAGAAAAAGCTGAAGGTCATCGAGGAAGCGATTGATCTGAATCTCAAAAAGAAAGCGGAGGCTGATGAGCTGGAAAAAGCGCATGGAAGCCTGATTGAAATGGCCGCCTCCTTCTTTGTGATTTATGACAACGAAATTGTTTATCTTTACAGCGCCGCCTATGATGAATTCAAGAAATACAACGCCCCCTATGCGATTCAGCTCGCCATCATCCGCTATGGTCTTGAGCATCACATCCCGCGTTACAATTTCTACGGCATCTCCGGCGATTTCTCGAAAACAGCCGATGATTATGGTGTCTATGAATTCAAGCGCGGTTTCGGCGGTCAGGTCGAACAGCTGATCGGTGAATTCATCCTGCCGGTGAACAAGGCTGCCTACAAACTGTACAGAGCAATCAAAAGATAAAAAAAGCTGCTTGAGTGCAGCTTTACTAATATAAGCAAAACCGCTGCGGTTTCATAGCGCAGCGGTTCTTTCATTTGTTATTCAGCAATTTTGACTTTGGTCCAGCGCTCGGAGAGTTTCTGGACAAGCACTTCGTTGAAGCGGAACACTTCGTCCTTCTCATAACCGTCACGCGGCACATAGGCGCTAATGCCTTCATAGTCGCCGGAAGCGATGTCATCCTTGACCTGCTTGTTGGAGGATGTGTAGCCGACTGTGATGGAGTTGTCATAGGAAGCGTCATAAGTCAGGATGTAGTTGATGAATGCGTTGGCAAGGCCCGGGCAGGAAGCGTTCTTGGGAATGACCATACCGTCGCTCCAGATGTTTGTGCCCTGCTGCGGCTCATAATATGCCATGTTTTCATTCTCGGACATGATGTATGCGGCATCGCCGGAATAAACAACAGCCAGATCCTTGTAGTTGACCGCATCCGGATAAATCATGGCATCGATGACCTCATCGGTGACATAAGCCGGATCAACGGTGTTGTGGAGTTCCTTGAGCCATTCAAATGCCTCTTCGATCTCCTGCTCATTCTCAGTATTCATGGAATAACCAAGCGCCTTGAAGGCAATCATGAAGGAGTCACGCTGGGAATCATACATGAATACTCTTCCCTTGTATTTCGGATCGCGCAGGATTTCCCAGCCCTTTTCCTCAACCTCAGCGGGATCGACATGTTCGGTGTTGTAGACAATACCGACGGAACCGCGGAAATAAGGAATGGAGTAAGAGAGATCCGGATCATATACTTTCTGCATTTCAACAACGACCGGATCGAGCGCATCAATATTTGTGATCGCATCCTTGTCGAGTTCCTGGAGCAGGCCTTCCTTGATCAGTCTTTCAATCATGTAATCGCTGGGCACCAGCACGTCATAGGAGTTGCCGCCGAGCAGCTTTGTATACATGCTCTCATTGGAGTCAAACATGTCATAGTTGACCTTGGCGTTGTACTGTGATTCGAAATTGGAAATGACTTCCTCACCGATGTATTCGCCCCAGTTGTAAACATTCAGAACATTGCAGCCGTACGCTTCTTTCGCGTCAACTGTCTCAGTATCCTCCGCTGTGCCGCTGCCGCAGGAAGTAAGTGTGATTGCTGTGGAAAGCGCTGCTGTGATTTTCAGGATCTTCTTAATTTCCATTTTTATTCTTTTTCCTTTCTCTGATCATCGGGATCACATTGACAAGAATCAATACGATTGTAATGACATATACAATGATTGCGCTGAGCGCATTGATTGTCGGATTGATACGTTTGACACTGGCATAGACATAGATTGAAATGTTGCTGACGCCCGGTCCGGTGGTGAACAGTGAGATCACGAAGTCATCGAATGACATTGAGAAAGCGACAAGCGCTCCGGAGATAATACCCGGCATGATCTGGGGGATAATCACCTTCCACAATGCCTGCAGAGGTGTGCAGCCAAGATCCAGGGCCGCTTCGGCCAGGTTTGGATCAAGGGTGCGCAGCTTGGGCATGACGGAAAGGATGACATAGGGAATGCAGAATGCAATATGGGCAAGCACCATTGTTGTGAAGCCGGTCTTGATCCTCAGGCTGGTGAAGAACAGCATGAAGCCGATCGCGGTGACAATGTCGGGGTTGAGCATCGGCAGGTTGTTGACCTGGTTGATCGCCTCTCTCAGTGCTTTTCTGCTTTTGGACATGCCGATGGCGGTAATGGTGCCGACAATCGTGGATACCACGGTTGCGATCACCGCACAGGCGACAGTATATCCGATCGACTCCATGATCGTGCGGTTGGAGAACATCTTTTCATACCACTGCAGCGAGAAGCCGGTGAAGTTTGAGAGTGATTTGGTACTGTTGAAACTGAACAGCACAACATAGAGAATCGGCAGATAGAAGAATAACAGGATGAGCGCAAGGAAGATCCGCTCATGAATCTTTGTCTTGTGTTCCATTAATCATCATCCCCCTGCGCTGTGTAGCGGTCGAGTCTTCTTGTGACGTACATGGAGATCAGGATGATCACGGCCATGATCAGAGAGATCGAGGAACCGAAGTTCCAGTCGCCGGTGGAGATGAAGTAGTCTTCAATCAGGTTGCCGATCAGCACGTACTGGCCGCCGCCGAGCAGCTTCGGAATGAAGAAGCTGGATACCGCCGGCAAAAATACGAGTGTGATGCCGCTGACCACACCGGACAGCGACAGAGGCAGGATCACCCGTCTGAATGTCTGGATGTTGTCTGCACCGAGGTCATGCGCCGCGGTGATCAGATTGGGATCGATCTTGGAAAGCGATGTATAGATCTGCAGGATCATGAACGGCAGGAAGTTGTATACCATGCCGACATAGACCTTGGCTTCACCGCTCAAGGCGAAATGGGCAAGAATGCCGCGCCATGCGTAAGTTCTGACCAGCATGTTGATCCACATCGGAAGTGTGATCAGAAGAACGATGACAGCCTGTGAATTGGGCTTGAGTTTGGCCATGACATAGGCGGTGGGATATCCGGCCGCGATGCAGATCAGAGTGGTGATCACAGCCAGCTTCAGGCTTCTCCACAAGACGCCCGGGAAAACGGGATCGGAGAAGAAGCGCACGAAGTTGTCAAAGGTGAACTGGAATGTCAGTACGGCATTTCCCTTGACCGTAAATGCGTAGAGCACAATCATCATCATCGGCACAACGATCATGATGATGGCCCAGAGCACATACGGATAAACCATCTTGCTGAATGATTTCATCCGCGCTTACCCCATCTTTCTCATGACATGGATATCTTCCGGATTCCACATCAGACCGATTCTCTGTCCTTCCTCGATGGCATCGGTTGTCTCAACCTTGATTTCACGTCCCTGGGTGGAGAAGGTCACGGTGTAGTCGCCCTCTTCGATATGTTCATCATCGAAATCATATTTGACATCCCAGATTTCAACTCTGGAATTGTCCTCTGTACTCCATGCGTAGGCATCCGCCCAGCGGATCAGATCTGTATCAAGCGCGATGGATTCTTTGATATCATCCACGGTCTTGTAGAAGTCAAACGCCTGGATCACTTCCTCATTGGAAGCATCTTCAATCACCTGCGGTTTGACAACATTGATATTGATGGTGATTTCCGTGCCGGCGCTGGTGCCGAATGTACACGGGTAGATACCGACTTCCGGCTTGAGTGAATATTCAACCTTGCTCAGGGAAACGAATTCATCCTGCTTGTCCCATGCCTGGGCATTGGCTCTGGCGATGACCTCTGTGTCAGTCAGGTTTTCAACGTCCTCAAGGTCCATATAGAAGGATGAGGCGCTGATCTTCTCGCCGGCCTCGGCATTTTCGATATCATGGTTGGCGGTGACATGCATTGTGACCGTCTTGGATGTGCCGGAGCTTGTCTCAACAATCACCTCATAGTGCACACCCTTGAACAGCACGCTCTTGACTTCGCCGTTGAGCAGGCCGCGGTTGCGGGGAACGATGTCCACGTCCTCAGGACGGATCATGATATCAACAGCCTCGTTTTCCTCAAAGCCGTAGTCAACGCATTTGTAATCAACATCATCGAAGCTGACCAGATTGTCGTGCTTCATGATGCCGTCAATGATATTGGAGTCGCCGATGAAGCGGGCGCAGTATTCATTGATCGGTTCATTGTAAATCTGGGCCGGTGTGCCGATCTGCTCAATCTCGCCGTCTTTCATGACAACGATCTTGTCACTCATGGTCAGCGCTTCTTCCTGGTCGTGGGTGACGAAGATGAAGGTGATACCGACCTCAC
>CACWLH010000055.1:17277-18032 GCA_902761625.1 uncultured Erysipelotrichaceae bacterium | reverse complement strand
CAGCTTTGTAAGGATGGAGCTGATATAATTGCGCACTGTTCCTTCCGAAAGATACAGCGTTGCGCTGATTTCACGGTTGGAAAGCCCGCGGCCGACAACCTGGATGATTTTGATTTCACTTTCATTGAGCTGATCTGCCAGCTCATCGCTGACCTGAATAATATCTTCCCTTCTGGCCATTTCAGAGAACTGGCGGATCACCTTGGTCGCGATTTCCGGATTGATCATCGCGCCGCCGCTGAGAGCCAGATGGATCGCCTCCATCAGTTCCGCTTTTGAACATCCCTTGAGCAGATATCCGCTGGCGCCGTATTTCAAAGCGCCGTATACATATTCATCATCGTCAAAGGTTGTCAGCACAATCACTTTGACATTGGGGTATCTGTTTTTGATGAGTCTTGTTCCTTCAACCCCGTCCTTACCCGGCATGCGGATGTCCATCAGCACTGCGTCCGGCATCGTTTCCCTGATACTGGCAAATGCTTCATCCACGCTGGCGACTGCGCCTGTCACTTCTATTTCATCTGATGATTTCATGATGATGGAAAGCGAATCCCTGAACAGTTCCTGATCATCAACAATTAAAATTCTGGTCATTTTATTCCTCCTGCTGTCTTCTGCGCACCGGCAGAGACGCAATCACATAGAATCCTTTTTTGCCGTCATCCGGATCGTCTGCACGGTTGCCGTAGGTAAGCGATCCGCTGAGCAGATCGAGCCTTTCCTGCATGTGGCGCAGACCGAATCCTTCGGTG
>CACWLH010000055.1:0-17242 GCA_902761625.1 uncultured Erysipelotrichaceae bacterium | reverse complement strand
GTCGCGGATATCCACCGTCAGGATATCGTCATGCCGGCGCAGACAGATCTGGATCACATCCGCATGACCATGGCGGACGGCATTGGTCATGCATTCCTGGATAATGCGATAAAGCGTATCCTCTTCATCCACGGCAAACTCCAGCTTTCCGGCAAACTGCTCATAGATGACTGCGACATTTGTCGTTTTCTGGAATTTGCTAATCATCTCCCGCAAAGTGATTTCCAGTCCCTGCTTCTGAAGAGAATCAGGCCGCAATGCCTTGATGGAGGCACGGACGTCGTTGAGCCCATCACGGGCGCTTCTTGTCACGGCTTCAATCCGTTTTTTTGATTCTTCCGGACTGTCCTCAAAAAGTGCGAGGGATGCCTCAGATCCCATAATGATACCGGTCAATGTATGACCGAGGGTATCATGAATCTCCCTTGCCAGGCGGTTGCGCTCCCGGATTTCCGCCATTCTTTCCAGCTCAAGCGCGAATTCACGCAGCTTCCGGTTGGCCTGCTGCAGCTGCTCATTCAGACTGACAATCCGTTCATTCTCCGCCTTCTGGGATGTAAACAGCATAACCATGTAGTAGACAAACATGATGATATTGGCGGAAACAAGAATGCTTTCCATCAGTGAGATGATTGTTCTTACCGGCTGGCTGTAATAGCTCAGCCATGACGCAAAAGCGATTCTGTCCGCCGCCAGCGGAATGATGTCATATCTTCCGATGACAAAGACCGAAGCCAGAACAATCATCAGGATGATCCTTCTGCCGTTGTTCTCCATGTAATTGACCAGATCCGCCAGTACAACCAGGGCAATCCCGCTGTAATAGAAATTCAGACCTTCTATAATTCCGATACAGAGAATGATCTCTGAAATGATCATGCCGAAACGTACAAACGGTGAATCATGGCGAATCACATTCTTGGTCACACTGACACACAGCAGCGCCGCAAACAGGAGTATTGTCTGCACCGGCATCCGCCAGGGATGATTGGGGATGACCCCTGCTTCCGAAAGAAATTCATATGCCTGGAAATGACGGGCAATCCGGAAAGCGGTGGCGTTTGAAACAAGACTGTAGAAAACAACAGTCACAAAGTTCAGGTAATACATATGAAGAACTGTCAGATGCAGATTGCGGTCATTGTTCATCACTGCCACCCCGAAATGCCGAATCGATAAACATTTTCTTTCGTAACCAGCTCAACCGGGATGATGATTTCCTTTTCCACCTCATTGCCGTTCAGGATTTCATAGGCTGCCATGGCTGCTTCTGAAGCAAGTCTGCCCGGAAACTGTGCACAGGTGGCGGTCATCATCTGTTCTGCAACCATTGTCTTGGCTTCCGGTGAGCCGTCAACGCTGTAAACAAGGATCTCTCCGGACAGTCCGGCACCTTCAATGGCTGCCATGGCCCCGAATGCAGTGGGATCATTGAGTGCCATCACCACATCCGCCTCGGGATGTTCCTGAAGCAGCTCTGCCATGACCGGCATCGCATTTTCAATCTGGCCGTCCGATTCACCAGCCCCGACAATCCTGAATTCAGGATGCGAGGCAAGCGTGTCGGTAAACCCTTTGATTCTCTGCCGTCCGGAAATCGCCGTGATGTGCTCCAGCAGAAGAATATCGGCACCGGTGCGGTTTGCCAGCAGATGCTCGGCACACAGCACACCGGCATTGTAATTGTCGGAAACAACGGAACAGGTCACAAGATCCGAATTCTTCACTTCCGTATCAATTGCGATCACGGGAACACCCGCCTCATTGGCATAGCGGATTCCCTCCTCCACCTGGTCCCAGTCAACACAGGCAATGAAAATCACTTCAGCTCCGGATTCGATGAGCTCTTTGATTTCCTCGTTCTGCCTCTGCTGGTTCATCGTGCCGTCCCTTGTCAGAAGCACATCGCCGTTATCCTCAAGGATGGCTCTGAACTGGCTGTCCACAACCTTGTAATAGGGATTGTTCATCGTCATATAGGTCGCGCCGAAAACATGCTGCTTTTCCACCTGAGCACGGGAAATGTCATAGCTGCTGAGGAACAGCACATCAACTGCCGCAAGCAAAATCAGCAGCGGAATCATGATCAGGCAGAATCTGCCTGTCTTTTTGTGTAAATCTGTAAGCTTCATAATGTATCAATATTTTAATATGCTGAATCATGCGGACAGAAAAGTTTAACTCACGCCGCCAAAAAATATGACATTTGTCATATTTTCACGCAGACGGTCCTTAAGACCGGAAAGACAATCATAATCTTTTTACATACACATGCATTGTATTTTCTGAATTCATTCCGTTTCACAATGAACTGATATTTATCCGGAAACGGAAAGACTGCAGGATTCATGGCTTAATGGTATTTGTTTTCAGAATCAGAAGAAAGCTTCGACCTGTGAAAGATTCCTAAAAAAACTGTGAAAACAAAAAGAGGACCAGCATTGTTATGCCGATTCTCTTTCATATATGGCAGCACCCTGCTATGAAGACTCAAACCATTTTCTGATGCCGCTTATTTCCTTATAAATTCCCGATGAAACGTACAGCCTTATTATAGCGATACAAAAATAATCAGCAATGGTGTCTCATATATGCCGTTGTATAGGATTTTACACAATCATGCCAGCAGTTCATCCGCTTCATATGATTTCAGAATATAATCCGGATTCGAATAATAAACATTCGAATTGAAATCTGAAATTTCATCACTGATAAATGAAGAGAATACTTTTCTCAGCGTCTCTGCCGTATTACCCTGATTAACAGATAATACAAGCTGCTGATATACCCTGCCGATTGAGAGAACGGAAGGGATGCTATATTTACATTCCTTTACTGTATCAAATTTCCCTTCTGAAATCTTATAGTCTTCAACGATCTCATCAGACACCTGTTCAAACGAAAGCGTATGATTCAGATCGGCCATTTCAAGTTCCCTTTTTATATCTTCTTCTGAAAAATACTTTATAACATCTGCTCTGTGATTCTTTGTCACTCTGCCGATGAACTCAATCAAGCTGCAGAAGTAATAAATATTGTCTTTTTCTTTTTCATTCATATACTTCATCGCTCCCCAGATACTTAAGACATGTGAGTGCTCTTGCGGTATGGAAACTGATCTGACTTGTAGGGTGCTTAAACTTAGCCAGTTCCCAGAATGCCTGTCTGCTGATATTTCCTGAAAGGAAATCATTCACATAATTCCAGACAGCATCATCCGCCATGGGTCCCTCAACAATATCATATGGATGCGTTTTGCCTGCCCTGCACGCAGCAATGAAATCCAGCCATTCATCAGTCATTTCGTCAAAATGAAGAATATTCAGTTCGGGGGCAGGAATGTATTCATATCTGTTTACATATCCTTTTCTGTTTCTTCTTTCTGCCCATCATCTGGAAGCCTGGCTGTAACTGTTTGTACAGTAAAAGCCCCATGAGAAATCTTTTGTGTATTTTGTTATACGGATTTCCGGATAAGAAACAATATCAACACTTCCATGATAAACTTCAGCCATATCGCAACCTCTGAATTCATTATAACAAAAGAAGATCAGCATTGTTCATGCCGATCCTCTTTCATATATGGCGGCACCCTGCTATGAAAACTCAAACCATTTACTGATACCGCTTATTCACTTCTTTAGCCGCGACCGGTTGTACTGATCTATTTAAATTCAGGGATCATCACGAAAGAAAATTCATAACCAATGTTGTCATGATTTCATTTTCTTCCGGTTTTGATTCAGCAATCATTAATGTAATTGCTACAAGAGCGCTGTCACTGATCCGCTTCTGTCCATCCTTGAACCAATTTCATTCTTTACAAAAAAGAACCGGGACTTTCCAGGATTATCATCCAGAACTTCCTGATTCTCTTTCTTTTCAGTCGCTTCGCTTTACAATGCCATCCCTAACTTAATGACATTGAATTCACGGATTCTTCTTTTTCAGATTCAGTATTTCAGCTGCGCAAACGCAAAGTCTTCAGGCTCAAAATGGAACTCAGCGGTTTTCAGGGCTTCCTTTACCCGCTCAGGCTGATGGGTCGCGTACAATGGCAGGCATCTGACATTCTGAACCGTGAACCAGCCAAGCATGGCCTGGGTAAGCGTGCACTGTTTCGCTGCGCAGAGTTCTCCGAGTTTTTCAGCGATCATCAGATTCTCCGGTGAATAATAAGGAGCTTTGAAAACCGCCTCTTTTCCTTCTTTGAGAAGCCTGTGAAAAAAGCCGTTGGCAGCGGAGCTGTATGGCATCAGCAGGATTTCCGGATGGGCTTCATGCGTACTGAGCATTTCTTGACTGACAGTTTCACAGGTGTCGTCCCACTGGATGTCACGGGCCAGCGTGCCGATGTTGTAAAGAGCCTGGTTTCCTTCAAAGCCGGCATATCCGTGATTTTGGGCATATTCCTGCGCTTTGAGAATGCGGTCTGTTTTCCAGTTGGAGCAACCGTACGCCAGGATCTTGCCTTCTTTGACAAAGGTTTCCATTGTTTCGATCAGTTCCCCTGCCTCAATGGATGGATCATCCCGGTGGTAGAAATACAGGTCGATATGATCAGTTCTCAGTTTTTTCAGCGATCCTTCGAGATCTTTGCGCATTTCTTCGCGGCTTAATCTTGGCGCGTGGAGATCGTCGCCGTTATACCCCTTGCCGCTGAGTGCCGGATGGCCGCCTTTTGTGATCAGGAAGATTTCATCCCGGCGTCCTGATCTCTGCAGGTAATCGCCGATGCAGCGTTCGCTGACTGAACGTTCAATCGGCATCCAGTCGGCATAGACATGGGCAGTGTCAATCACGCAGCCGCCGCTGTCCAGGAATGTGTCAAACAGGAGATCCGCCTCTCTGCCGTCATAGGCTCTTCCTGCCCTGCTTGTGCCGAGGGCAAAGCAGGTATCAATTTCACTGATCTTTTTTCTCATACGTTTGCCGCCAGGAAATATGCTTCATTGACCGCCGACATGACGTTGCCGATTCTTGCGCAGTCGCCGATGAGGTATGTGTCAGGAACCAGTCCATAGAAGCCATTGGCTTCCTTTCTTAACGGGACCATGCCGGCCGCGTTGATGACATAATCTGTCTCAACGGTGACTTCAGTGCCGTCTTTGGCGATATAGGTCAGGCTGTTTTCCCCGACCTGTTTTACTCTGCATTCCGTCAGGACTTTCATATTGTCCCGTTTCGCAAGAGCCCTTGTGAACCCGTGGCGGTAAAGCCAGTTTTCCTTCGGAACGGGAAGCGCGGCCATTTCGATGACTGTCACTTCACAGCCGCCATCTGCCAGTTCAATTCCCAGTTCACATCCGATCGCGCCGCCGCCGATGACCGCGATCCTGCCCGTATAGTTTTCCTGATTCCTGTAAACAGAAAGTGCCTGGACTGTGTTTTCAATGCCGGTGATGGGCGGGACTGCCGGCTTTGAGCCGATGCAGACAAACAGCGCGTCCGGTTCTTCGCGTCTGATCAGATCCTGATCCGCCTCTGTATTCAGAAGAACCCTGATTCCGCATTTTTCAACCTGGTGAATCAGGTATTCGCGGAATCTGCGCAGATCCTTCTTATGATCCCCGTAATCCGCGTATTTCAGCATGCCGCCGAGCTGATCACTCTTTTCAGCCAGGATCACTTCATGGCCGCGTTCTTTCGCGGTCAGGGCCGCTTTCATGCCGGCCGGACCGCCGCCGATTACCATGACTTTTTTGGTGACTTCCGCTTCTGAGAGTTTCAGAGGCACTCTGTTTTCCCTGCGGTAGCGGGGATTGACAGAGCATTGGGTATTGTAATGTTCAGTGGAAATGTGATAGCAGTTCAGGCATCTCAGGCACGGAACGATATCATCCTCCCTGCCCTCCAGAGCCTTTAATGGCCAGAAAGGATCCGCCACGAGCTGCCTGCCGAGCATGACAAAGTCTGTTTTGCCTTCTTTGATGATTTTTTCGCATTCAGCCGGATCATTCACACCGCCGACGATACAGACGGTATGCGCTGTTTCTTTTTTCAGCCGCTCACAGAATGCCAGATTATGCATGCGGGGCTCAAAGACGGTGGAATGGGCAAAGCCGTTTGCCTCATAGCGGTCGATTGTGCCGCCATAGCAGTCCATGCCCATCGATACGTTGACAATGTTCACCAGCCCTTCACACTGTTTCAGGAAGTACATCATGTCATCTTCCGCGTAGCTTTCCTTTACGCCGAGCTGCCTGGAGATTCTCATCATCAGCGGATACTCTTTTCCGACAGCCAAGCGGATTGCCCTGAGGGCTTCGATGCCTAAACGGCATCTGTTTTCCAGTGAGCCGCCGAATTCGTCGGTTCTCTGATTCCATACCGGTGAAAGGAAGAGTGAATTCAGGGAGTCATGACCGAAATGAAGCATGACCCCGTCAAACCCGAAATTGCGGGCCTGTACCGCTTCCTCTGCGGCTTCTTCAATACAGGCGGTGATTTCCTGTCTGCTCATGGCGGCCGCTGTTTCCCCGTTCAGGAATGTGCCGTCAGAAGGAGCTTCATTTGTGCCGTCTGCTCTTGTGTGTGAATGAAACATGAGTTCATAGAGGGCAAGAGAGCCGCCCTGCTTCATGACAGAAAGTGTTTCTCTTGTCAGATCGCGGGCATATTTGTCAAAAGCGGATTTCTCATGGGCGATCAGTGCCAGATAATGTCCGGTCACAGTGACTGCGGCGGCTTTGCCGAGGGATTTGTCATACAGCGAGATGCCGCCGTAATTGTCTGTACTGGGCTGGATGGCTCTGGGTACCCCCATCGGGGCCGCAAGGATGCGGTTTCTGAACATCGTGTTTCCAACCAGGACCGGCTCGAAAAGATGCGGATATTTCAGATGTTTCATATGATTCGCCTTTCTTTCTAAAAAACAGAGGATCATAATCTATGAACCTCTGTTCTGTGTCAATTCTGCTGTATATCTCTGAACTTGCGGGCCAGAATCCGGAATGTTTCAGCTGCCGACATCTGATCTTCAGCGTGGATCATCAGCAGCATCCCTTCAGCGATCCCTTCGGGATTTTCCTGAAGGAGATTGAAATGAATCCGGTGTGCCTGATCGAAGCAGCTGTCTCCGTTCTGAATCAGTTTTTCAAATTCTTCCGGATCCGCGGCCGCGTCAATTGCTTTGATATAGTGGCTGCGGGCACTTCCCGCGTAGCCGATCATCTGTGTGATCTGCAGTTCTGTTCTGCTGTTCATTCTGCAGCTTCTGCTTCAGCTGCTTCCTGTTCGCAGATGCGCTTGTCCTCAATGCGGATGAACGGCAGCCAGAGAGCAGTTGCGACTGCCAGCTGGACGATTTCGAGGAGTGCGCCGGAGATGGACTGGTTGGTTAAGAAGCCCTTGAGGATAAACGGTGTTGTCCAGGGAACACTCATCAGACCGGTGGGGATTGCGACAAGACCTGTCTTCATGCCGATGTAGGCGATCAGAGCGGAGATGGCGTTGCCGAATACGAACGGGATGAAGAATGTGAAGTTCATCATCAGCGGGAAACCGAAGAGAGCGGGTTCGCCGACACCGAAGATATAAGGAACAGCTGTGATCTTTGCAACTTCGCGGTAGCGTTTGGATCTTGCGACGATCAGGGCTGCGATGACAGCGCCGACGACGCCGATGGCGCAGTAGTTGGAAAATTCAGCGGAGATGATGTTCGGAACCGGCTGGCCGGCCATGGCAGCAACTCTGTTTTCCTCAGAGAGAACCTGGTAAATAGGAGTTGTGAATGCCTGTGTGATGGAGGAACCGTGGATACCGAAGAACCACAGCAGCTGCATGAAGATGTTTGTGAATACAACACCGAAGATGTTGCCGCCGACGAAGCGCATCGGTGTGCCGAGTACTTTAACGATGAATTCCGCGAATGTCATGCCGAAGCCGGCGAGAACAAGACGGATGATCCAGAACATGGACATAACGACAGCAGCCGGAATCAGGGATTCGAAGGGCTTGGATACCATCGGAGGGACAACGTCCGGCATCTTGATCTTGATGTTCTTGTCTGTCAGATACTTGAACAGGTAGGAACCGATCAGGGCGACAACCAGAGCCATGAACATGTTGTTGGCGCTGAGGTCGCTTGTCGCGATCTGATTGCCTTCCTTGAGCGGGATCAGGACGAGGAAGGACATGACGTTTGTAAGGATGATGGAGGACTCATCAATGCCGAGCTTCTTCGCAGCGGCGATGGAAGCTGTCAGCAGGACGAGGAAGCCGCCGATGCCGAGACCGACATTGTAGAGCATTGTCAGAGTGGAGATCCATGTGCCGTTGTCAATTCCGAAGATGCCGCAGAAGAAGTCCACAACACCCTGTACCGGGAAGAACGCGAGGATCAGGAACAGACCAGTGATGATTGTGACCGGTACATATGCCAGCATCGCGTCACGGATGATCTGAAGAACGTTATTGCTGTTAAGCGCCGCGCTTAACTCGCCAAGTTTTTTCTCAACTTTTTCAGCAAAAGTCATTTTCATTTACCCCTTTTGTTTATTCACTGTCACCTAATGCTTTCTGTACCTGATGGAGGACTTTGGCGCCTCTCATCAGTCCGTAGTCTTCTGTATTGACTTCCATGAAGTTCGTGTCCGGGAAGTCTTTTTTCAGCTGCGGAAGCTCGAATGAGATCTGGGGACCGATCAGCACAATGTCCGCTTCGCGGATCTGCTTCGCGGCAGCCCTTACGCCGTAGGCGTGAATCTCGCACTCGTAGTTTTCCTTCGCCGCCGCCTTGCGCATGGCGTTGGTCAGCAGTGCGGTTGACATGCCTGCGTTGCATACCAGAATAATGTTTCTCATCCGTGTCTCCTTTTCTATTCATTCCATTCAGACGCCCGGCCGAAGCGCCTTTCGTTTCCTGACAATTACATATTAATTTTGTTCAATCAACACATCCATCAAATGAATTACCGCCTTATTGCGGTAATTTACCGCAATCTGCTCAGACTGTTTTCAGGCCTTCGGGAAGGTCGATTGTTTTGACGATTTCTCCGTTTTCCTTCTTCCACGACGCATGGATCATGCCCTTCGGGGTAATGACATCGCCTTCGGCCCATTCGAGCCAGCCGGGTACCGGGCTGAAAGATACGCTTGCGTATCCCGGTTCCGCCGGGCGGATGCCGAGCATGACAGCCGCCATTTCATACATGGGGATGGAAGCCCAGGCATGGCAGTCGCTTCTCTGCTGGTTGGGGGAATCGTGTTCAAGGGTTGTGGAGAGGTTCAGCTTCAGCATGGTTCTCCACCTCTCCATGATATCATTGCTCAGTTCATAAAGACCTGTCTTTTCCAGAGCGCGCAGCTGGTAGAAAACCATCGGCAGGCTGCATGGCGTCAGTCCGCCTGTCAGGGACTTCACCATTGCCTGTTTCGCCTCTTCTCCTTGCAGCACATCGTTGAGGACAGCGAAGATCTGCGAAACCTGGGAGAACATTTCCACACCCGGCGTATCCTGGACAAGGCCGGTTTCAGAAACGCATGTATTCTGAACCGCGCTGCGCACTGTGTCGTTGACACTGCGGTATTCGTCAGCCTGGTCGTGATAGCCGATATACGCAGCGATCTTTGCGGAAGCGTCGAGCAGCGTCATCGTCAGCAGTGACAGCATTGTGACATGCTTTCCTTCTTCAACGGGCGGAATGCCGAGCACCCACTCGTCGGTGGAATCAATATAGCCCCAGTAGCACTTGTCGAGGCCGCCCATGTTCTCAATGGTTCCGACCATGCCTGTTTCATCAATATGATCCGTGAAGAAGCTGCACACGCGCATGACGGACGGCCAGTAATGTTTCAGGAACGCCCTGTCGCCGAAATACATCATGTGGTCATACAGCATGAGCACGTAATACACAGAGAATACCGGGATGACGTTGGACTTGAAGCTGGGATAGCAGGCCGCGATCAGTCCGTCCGCTCTCTGGGATCTCGAGAAATCGTCGATGGCCTGTCTGGCAAGGCGGTCGTCGCCGCTGCTGACATAGGTAAAGAGAATCTGTGATCTTGTGTCCATGACATACTGCAGCTGTTCATAGCCCGGGCAGTCTTCATAGGTTTCGTGCATGCACGCCCGCAGCGTGTTTTCACAGATACGCCAGACATCCGCCAGTGAGGGATCGCTGGTACGGATCTCTGTTTTCACATCGAGCGGATAGCCGGTTTCCCGGTACGAGAAATCATGGATGGACAGTTCTTCTTCGGCGGTTTCGATTTCCAGCCTGATCAGGCGGAACTCGCGGAACGCGAACGGTTCATAGACTTCCGGGTCTTCCTCAGTGCCGTATCCGGCCGGATAAAAGATATCCACCGGGCCCATGAGCTCACCCCAGGTATAATCCAGGCGGTCTGCCTTGATCATGGAAGGCCGGCCGTCGATTTTGGTCATCTTCGCATAGGCTTCCGATTCCAGAACTGACACTTTTGCGCCTTTGCCGCCGCATACGGACAGCTCCAGATAGCCGGTTGTCAGCTTTTCCGCCAGGATGTCGATGATTTCATGGCTGCCGGCGGGAATATGTACGCTGCCCTTTCCTGCCAGCATGGCGTCATACGCGTCTTTTTCAAGGACTGAGCTGACGATATGATGAACGCCTGTGAAGCGCTTTTCTGTCTGATACATGAGCGGAACCGTTCTTTCCTTCATAAACAGAGGAGAAACGGAAGGCACAAGAAGGAACGGCGGGTATGTCATCGGCTCATTCCAGCTTTCGTCGTCAAAGCCGGCTTTGTTCCAGGTTTTCAGAAGAAGATCACCCTTTACGGTTTCCTCCTGGAACAAGCGGATATATTCACGGTCGCGGCAGCTGACTTCGATTTCTTCCGCAATTCTGCATTTCCATGAAACATCGGAAGACGGGACTGCCTCACATTCGCTGATTAACATGAAGCCGGGCGTCTGAGTGCGCCAGGCGGAACGGAATCCGCGGTAAGGAACCGGCGGATAGCGCAGCACGGCGGCGGCGAGCACATTTTCACCTTCCTTCAGGAACCGGCGGATGTCTGTGCGTTCATAGAACCACTGTTTGTCATCACCTCTTCTCGGGCCGGTGCATACGAAATGACCGTTGACATAAAAGCGGTATCTTGTATCGGCGCTTACCTGTACAAAGACAGGTTCAGCGGGCAGTTCCGCAAGCGTGAAGCTGCGGCGGAAGAAAACCATGACGGGTTTTTCGTGATCGTATTGTTCTTTGGTCCAGATCCAGTTTCTGATTGACATAGATGCCTCCTGATTATTTTTCATCATCAGTATGCCTGTTTCAGCGGTCAATATCCTTCATCTGTTTTACATGAATAATGCGGTAATTATCCCTGAAAGTCATATCAGAGCTCAAATGACATGGCTGAAAAAATATGTCTGTATTGTATAATTATACATATGGAAGGCAGAAAAAACCGCGTCAGCCCTGAAGCAATCCTGTCGAAACTATCATCCCGGGAATACATGACCGCGAAGGATATCGCGGATTTTCTTCATGTCAGCGAGAAAACGGCGCGCACCCGTATCGCTGAAATCAACACCCTGATCGAAGACCAGGGCGCCCAGATTATTTCCCGTCCCCGCTACGGTTTCAGGCTTGAGATTTCAGACCGGGACAAATGGAATGCGTATTTCAGCAGCCACGCGCTTTCCCGGGAAGCTTCCCAGGGAAGCTCGCAGGAGCGTATTTCCTATATCGCCCTGAAACTGCTGACCGCGGACGATTATATCAAGACCTCGGATTTCGCCGACCAGCTTTATGTTTCGCCGCAGATCATCTCGGAAACCCTGAAGGACTGTGAAGCGCTGTTTGAATATCACCATCTGACCCTTGAGCGCAAACCGTATTACGGCCTGCGGCTGATCGGATCGGAATTCAGCAAGAGAAACTGCATCGTCAGCTGTTTCCAGCATGAATTCGGCACCTTCTTTGAAGAACATGAGGGTGAAAGTGAGCCAATCCCGGAAATCATCGATACCCTGATCGACTGCCTGCAGAGCCATCATATCCATCTGACAGAAATCTCACTGCAGTCGGCCGCCGCATATGTCTTCCTGAGCATTATCCGCTTTGGCCGCGGTTTCCAGATCATCGACACGCAGCGCAAAGCCGAAAATACCGCCGGCTGTGAAGCCGCCAGGGACATCTACAACAGGCTTGGCATCCAGGTGACTGAACCGGAAATCAATCATCTGGCCATTTATATCGCCGCCATGCGGGCAAATATGGCAGAAGACATCCATGCCCGCGCAGTCATCACGGCCAGAATCGACGGGCTGACGGAAAAAATTTTTGAATCGATCCGCCATATCTATAAAGTGGATTTCTCCAATAACTTCCGCCTGCGGATTATGCTGTCGCAGCATCTGATCTCGCTTGATGTCAGGCTGCGCTACCGGATCGCGCTGACAAATAACGCCTACCTGGATATCCAGGCTGGCTATCCCTACGCCTATTCGCTGGCCAGTGAAGCGGTCGCTGTCTTAAAGCGGGAATACAACACGGAAGTACCAAATTCTGAAACAGACTGGCTGGCGCTGATTTTCGCGACTGGCATCCATGACCAGAAAATACGGCAGAAGATGAATGTGCTTGTTGTCTGCCAGGCAGGCAGAGCCAGTTCACAGCTGCTGAAATATCAGATTGAACGCAATTATTCCGAATATGTGGGCAATGTCACATTCGCCACCCTGCATGAGGTGAAATCCCTCGATCTTTCGGACATCGACTTTATATTATGCACCGTCAGCGCGGCCCTGCCCGTGGATATTCCGGTCATGATGGTGGATGATATCAGTCTCTTTTCCAAAAACAGCACAATCGAAGCCGGGCTGATCCGACACCGCCTTTCCGTCATTGACCGATTCTTCCATCCCAACATGTTTTTCACGGATATCAGGGTCACCGACAAAGCGGACATTCTGAAACAGCTCTGTGACCGGATGAGCAGAAACGTAAAACTGCCGGAAGGATTCTATGAATCCGTTATGGAAAGAGAAGCCCTTCATTCAACCGATTACAGCCCTTATGTCGCAGTTCCCCACCCGACAAAACTGATCACTGAAGAGGATATTGTGGCTGTCGCGGTACTGGACAAACCGGTCTTCTGGGGAAGATATGAGATCCAGGTTCTGCTCTGCGCGTTTCTGTCCATGAATGACGAAGAGCCGACCCAGCTCTTCTATGAGGTCACCTCCCATTTCATCACCGACAAAAGAATGGTCGACCAGCTGATCAGGGATCCGAGCTACTCCACCCTGATCGGCATACTGGGCACTGTCAGAATTGACTGAGCAGACCGGTGATTATGATTCAGAGCGGCACTGAAAAAACGCCGCTCTGTTTTTGTGTATCCAACTACCGTTTTATAACGGCAAAATTCTTGATGGAAATACTGTTCATGAAACCCGATAATGACAGCGGAAAGCAGAGGAGCACAGATTCCTTCCGTAAGCACTAAAGATTCCCCCAAATGCGATAAATGCCTTATAGAATTTGAAATAGAACGAGCAAAAAACAATGATACCTGCTGCTATACAATTGAGGAGGCAGAAGAGGCGATGGGTCATAATACATAAATAGTGAGAGGCAGCCTTTGCAGAAATGGCTGCCTCTTTACTTCTCGATCAATCATATCAAAACCCAGTTTTCTATTCTGCAGCTTTACTCTATTTTGAATGTGAGATGCGAATTCTTCTCCCACTCTTTACAAGCTATAAGAGACAATACATGGAGGATCAGGAAGCAAGTTATATATACTGTTCTTCTGATAATTCTGTTTTTCTTTTTCAAATTATTTATATCTAGATTCAAAAGGGATGGATAATGGCACTTAGTGCACTTTCATCAGCTTTATTATCTCAATAGTGTACGCAATCTTTAATCCAGATTTTGAGACTGCTTAAAGATGGCTTCTCCAGGCAGATGAAACAGGAGGTACAAAACAATTATTATGAATTCAAAGCACGAAAAAACACCCATACTGTTTTCAAGTATGAGTGTCTGCATCAAATACTCAGTACAAACTTAACATAATGACTTTGTCATTTCTGCCATTTCCTTTTTCAGTTTTCTTAATCGCTGTGATTCGCCAGCCTCATCATCTTCTTATGCTCTTTCTTATACTCTTCATAGGCACGCTTCCAGATATCATCCCAGTCTTTTTCGTGCTCTTTGAAGCTAAGATCTGCAATTTCAATCTTAATATTTTTAACCATCGTGTTTGTCAAATTACAATCTGACTCATAGTCCAAAGCATCTTTCAGACAATTACGGATTCCTCTGTCAATTGCCTCGTCCTTGACACGAAGATACTCACCCCGTTCATCATTCAGTTCATAATACAGATCAACATCTAAAACTCTTTTGCAGTCTGATTCTTCAAAAGAGTACCCAAAACATTCCAGACTATGATTTGGATCGTCCGGAGAATGCAGATCAATGAACAGATCTTCCAAATGTGCCAGAGTGGAAATTTTAGTCTGTATAACATATTCAACACAGTCAGTGTCTGTGATCTGACAGATATCATCATAATCGAACACTATGTTTTCGATCTTGAGAAATCCTGTTTTTCCTTCAAGCGCAGTCAGAATGCGGTTTGTCATCCAGTCCTTTGCGAACTCCACAAAGATCTGATGTGCAAAAACCGGATCCATTTCATCTGAGGCTCCATTATTCTGCCAAAACTCATTGATTTCCCATAGTGTCTCTTCGCTTTCATTATCCGGATTTTCCTCAATATAATCCATGACGATGTCATTCAGCTCTTTGTCACTATAATAAAATTCAGCATAAAAATTTACTTTTGCATCTACGGTGAAATCTCTTGTTGTCAGTTCTTCGTAATAATAATCACTGCTCATGCCGCCCTCCGCGTCCGGTCATTCTATTATATATTTACAAGTATATCATCTGATCAGATCAAGCATTTATGGTTGGTGACCACCCATTATATAGATTGCAATACTGCGAACGGATTGAAGTAGATTGTTTCGGTTTGTTCGATATTGGATGAGGATAGATGAGTATGCGGCAGTTTGATGTCGAAACCCTTCTCGAAAGTATCGTTGATGATATTTATGCACAGTTCTTTTTCGATGATAATAATGAAAGAGGTTCGGCGACTGGAATACAGTATATTGCTCAAAAATATATTGATGCAGTTTATGTTTTATACCCACTAAACATTCGTACTTTACTAATAGAAACTCTATCAAAATCATTAAATTGGCATCAAAATAGTGAATAATTACATACAAGCATAATTGACGTGGCGGTTCGCCACATTCAAATAGAATAAAAGCTCCTCAGTTCTCAAATATAAAAACGCAGCAACTGCAGATTGCTGCGCTACCAATTAACGTTTTGGTTTACGAGAAAGAACTAATAATTCTAATTTGAGAAAGGAGGATTATGAATTAATGAAAGAAATCAACTTAAGTACTGATCATGAGAACTGTCGTCATCAAGGTATTCGTCTTCATCTGGATAACGGTTCATCTGAACATTACCACCAAGTGCCAGGAGTAAAACGCCACCCGCAACACATAGCGTTCCTCCAACCCTAGTTACCATCTGAAGAATCCATGACTTATTTTTCTCATCTACTTCCGCCATTTTATTTGCAATATCGAATAATCTTTGATTGATGCGTTCTTTTTCTTCAAATGATAATTCCGGTTGTTCTAATTCGCAGGCAATTTTTTCAAGAATGTTGGCGCCAGAGGATTTTGACCATTCCGCGCCAAATTAAATCAGCCAATCTGAGCCAGTTAATAATGACCAAACACAACCGTCATAGCTTGTCAGCTGTTACTTAATTGATTTACTGATTCCTGCTTCAAGAGAGATCGTTTCCGTCTTTCTGCCACGATAGCTTTCTCCCTTGATCATAAACACCATAGAATCGTCAAAGAAGCGGTCTAATGCGCACAGCAGTGAATCCTGCTCAATGAAGTATTTGTCCCATGTACTGGGATTCTTATTGCTTGTAAAGATCATGCAGTTAGGTCCCTCTTTGTTGGATCTTCTGTCTATGATATCGAAAAAGATCTATGTGTTGGCTTCATCAAATACGCATCTGCCAACTTCATCGATGATCAGGCAGGAAGGCCTGACAAGTCCGTTTGTCACTGAAGCCACATTGCCGTATTTACGTGCGTTGGTAAGCTTCTGATTCAATTCTGTTGCTTTAAGGAAATATGCCTTCATCCTCTGCTCGCATACTGCTCTGCCAAAGGCCATGGCCATATGCGTCTTTCCGATGTCCTGAGGCCCTATGAAGGCCATATTCTTCTTTGCGTAAAGCGGTGCCAGTGTTGATATGTTCTTCAGCACTTCCACATCTTTGCCGTGTATACGGTTGAAATCAAAGTTCTCAAATGTCTTTGGCTCCTTCCTGGGAAGTCTGCTCATCTTAATGCACTGGTCTACCACGGCATCATTGTGCTTCTTTTCAAGATAAGAGAATACGGCATTGATATCATTGATACTCTGCTCGCACATGTTCTCTTTCTGCACCAGTGACGCCATCTCAGCTGCAGACAAGTCTATTTTCAGATCTGCTGCACTCCTGGCGATCTGCTCGAATACTGTTTCATTCATCCCAGCTCACCGCCTTTGCGAAATTGAACTTTTCAAACGCTGATGAAGGTTCAGGCTCTTCAAGCTGAGTCACCGTTGTTTTCACCGGTACACTCGGATATTCCTCAGGCTGATTCACAGCGTACTGGTCTTTACAGAAGCTGTCTTTGCGGCTCCAGGTCACATTGTGCCGTACAAGTTCTTTGGAGAGCTCATCATCATAGATATACAGTGTGAATGCATCTCTCCTGACACGGCACAGTTTCTTTGTATACCAGTAAGGGACTCCATATCTTCTGCCTTCGTAGTTTACAAAACCGTCGAAACTGATCTTTCTCAAAGGGCACAGATACTTCAGCACATCATGTGTCATGGTCAATGTGCCTGTTGTCTTCTGACATTCTGCCAGATGCTTATCATGAGGCACACAATCCACAGCACGGTGATATCTTCCGTTCTGGTCATTGCACCACTTCAGTGCCTCATAATTCAGATCGGTGACATTACTGAACACACGGCATGGCACGAGTCAACGAAATAGATAATCATTCCCTGCGCCTGTTCACATAAACGCAGTCAGGAACATATCCATTGCCTCGTTATCTATTCCTGTACTACCGTTCCGTTCCTGACTGCATCGGCAAAGGCTAAGATGCTTTCTGATTTCATGATAG
>CACWLH010000054.1 GCA_902761625.1 uncultured Erysipelotrichaceae bacterium | reverse complement strand
AGAAAGCCAGGTTGTTTACCCGGGAGCTGAGAAGAAGGAAGCCATCATCACCATCCATAAGGCACTGGATGGAACCGTCACAATCCTCGACATCGAAGCGTAACGAAAAGAGGGAAGGAGAAAGCCTATAAGAAACAGTGAGCTGTGCTCTGCACATATGCCCGGCAGGATATGTCAGAAAACAGAAAGAGGACAAAGCAATGCGGCATCAGCGGATGCCGCTTTAATATTCAATCACACATGTATATATGAATCATGAACCTTCTTAAGAGAGCACGGATCATTTACAATATTGCCGAAAGGAAAAACAAACATGTCAAAAATACTCTTTATAGATGTCGATGGAACATTGTGCTCACCAACCCTGAACAGGCCTCCCGAATCAGCGAAGAAGGCGATCCGCGCTGCCAGAGAAAACGGACACAAGGTATATATCTGCACCGGCCGTTCCATGGCCGAACTGTATGAGGATATTCTGGAAATTGGCTTTGACGGCATTATCGGCGGCAACGGCTGCTATGTCGAGGATCACGGCAATGTGATTCTTCATCAGAAGCTCACCGCCGAGGAATGTGCCCATGTGGTTGACTGGTGTCATGAGCGTCATATGGAATTCTATCTGGAATGCAATTCCGGTCTTTATCCTTCAGAAAGATATAAGGAAGTCTCCATTGAGGCAGCTAAGAAAAGGGGAATCAAAAATCCCGAATACGGCGAATTCTTTAAACGGATGATCTATGGCGCAAATCCGTACCGCGATGATGTGAACAAGATCAGCTTCCGCCTCAACAGCTGGGAAGACTATCTCGCCGCATGTGAGGAATTCAAAGATCTCAAAGTCGGCTGCTGGGGAGGGGATGCCCCCAACTGTTCCCATGGCGATGTTTCACCGCAGGGCATCAACAAAGCCAACGCGATCAACAAGCTTCTCGAGTATCTTGGTGAAACATCCGAAAACACCATTGCATTCGGGGATGAGGCGGTCGATATTCCGATGTTTGAATTATGCGGCTATTCCGTTGCAATGGGCTCGGGCAATCAGAGCGCTAAAGACGCGGCGGATTATATCACCACCGGCACCGATGATGACGGCCTGCTCAACGCCTTTGTTCATCTGGGTCTGATCACTGAATAACGAAAAGACTGGTCTTATCGATCAGTCTTTCTTTAATCAGCCGTGCTGTTTCAGATCCAGCGTGAATGTCTCATGAATCAGGCTGTGCTGTTTGGCAACCTCGTTTCTTTCTTTGATATCCGCATCATGGATTATATTCGCATTTTCCTCATCCGCCACATAACAAATATCGATCTCCACCGTGCAGTCCTCCTCATATCTCAGCATGAACATGAAGCAGCGTTTCGGATTGTCGCCTTTCATGAAAGCGGAAATGCCTTCTCCTTCCGGATCCGTAAACCGGCAGGATGTAATAGCCGTGTATGGATTCAGATCCTCACCGGTATATTCGATATAGACGATTGAATCCGGATGCATGCCATCGGAAAACAGCTGCGAATTGAATACGGTGTAATGAAAATCATTCTGTGTATATTCCGTCTTTGTATAGGCTTTGTTTTCCTCATGGGAATACATGCCCTGATAGGCGATCTCATCCAGCTCTTCCATCGTATCGGCGCTGTATGAAATATTGAAAAATCCGTTTGCGTCGTAGAGTTTCTCTTTCCTTGCTTCGGCAAGTCTGACCATGGAAATCACATTGTATGTGAGCAGCACCGCAATCGCCGTGATCAGGGAAAACTTCCATGGCGGAATGAGTCTGTGTCCTTTGGCACCATCGAGAATCCGGTTGATGTTCCGGTTGTAATACTGACGGTAAAGCAATATGACAATCAGCCATACCAGAATCAGCGACTGGGGCAGAATCAGATAACCGTTTGTTAACATAAAGCCTCCTCAGATTCCGTATTCCTTCCGGAAAAGATCGTAATAGGTGCGGGTGACATCCACCTCTGAGCCGTTACTCAGGGTGAGTGTGAATTTTCTGGTGAAGGCCGCCCGGATTTTCTTCACCTGCTTTCTGGCGATGATCACCGAATTGGAGATTCTCAGAAACAGGGAAGGATCCAGTGTCTTCTCAAGATACGAAAGCCTTTCGAAAGAATTGAAGGTTCCGTCTTTTGTATGGACCAGCACGTCATGGCCATAGCTTTCAATATAAATCACGTCGCTTACCGGAATGTGCAGATGATCCTTATCCTGTCTGACTTCCAACCAGTCGGAATATCCCGAAACGCTGCTCAGAACAAGCGGGGCGTCATCGCTGACTTCGATGCCGTGTTTTTCCAGATCTTTCTTCACTTCCTCATATTGGGATGCGGGAATGTTCAGACGTATCTTCATGGCTTCCTCCGCTTATATTTTAAATCAGCTCAAGAATAAAAAAAGCGGACCCGCATACAATGCACGGATCCGCTCACACAATGCACTGAAAAAGCCGCACGGCTGTGACCGTACGGCTTGAATGATCATCAGATCAGAGGCTGTTGTACATATCGATGTACTGTTTTGCGGCCTTGTCCCAGGAGAAGTCCTGTTCCATGTCACGCTTCACCAGTGCATCCCATGCCTCGGGCTGGGTGAAGTAGATTTCCTTGGCCTGGTTGATGCAGTCAAGCAGGATCCAGGGATAATATTCCGCAAAGGAGAAACCTGTGCCGGTGCCTTCATATTTGTTATAGGCTTCAACGGTATCCTTAAGACCGCCGGTTTCACGCACGATCGGGACAGCGCCATAACGCATGGACATCAGCTGGGTCAGTCCGCACGGTTCAAATCTGGAAGGAACGAGCATCGCATCGGCAGCCGCGTAGATCTTTCTGCTTCTTTCATCGGAATACATGATTGAAGAGGATACATTGCCGCGGTGTCTGTCTTCGAAATAGCGGAAGCCGTTCTCATATTCGGGAACACCCGTGCCAAGCAGCACAAACTGTGTGTTGCCGTCAATCAGCTGATCCATGATCGGCAGCAGCAGGTCAAGACCCTTCTGGTCGGTCAGTCTGGAGATCAGACCGATCATCATCTTGTCCGGATTGACCTCAAGTCCGAGTTCTTCCTGCAGAGCTTTCTTGTTGGCAGCCTTGCCGGCTTTCACGGTTTCGACATTGTAGTTGGCAAACAGCTTCTTGTCTGTTTCCGGATTGTAGATGTCATAGTCAATGCCGTTGACGATACCAAGCAGCTTGTAAGCGTGGTAGGAGGTGACACCTTCAAGATTTTCACCATATTCGGCTGTCTTGATTTCTTCGGCATAGGAGTTTGAAACAGTTGTGATGCGGTCGGAGAAGATCATGCCGCCCTTTAACATATTCGCATCGCCGTGCTGGGTCAGCTTGTCATAGGTGAACACATAATCCGGCAGACCGGAGAGATACTGGATTCTTTCGATGGTGTGGATACCCTGGAAACGCAGATTATGGATGGTCATGATGACCTTGGATGTTCTGCCGACTTCGGTATTGGCGAACAGGGTTCTCAGATATACCGGAACAAGACCTGCCTGCCAGTCGTTGCAGTGGATGACATCAGGGATGAAGCCAATAACGGGAAGGGCAGCCAGAACCGCCTTGTCAAAGTAGATGAACTTCTCGAGGTCATCCGACATTTCGCTGTACGGATTGCCCCAGCCGAAGAGTTCCTCATTGTCGATGAAGTAGCAGATCACACCGTCAAGATCATACTTCTTGATGCCGACATACCATTCCCTGCCGTTGTTGCCGACCTGCATATAGAAGTGGGTGATGTACTCCATCTTTTCTTTGTACTGATCCTTGATGCAGCCATAAAGAGGCATGATGATACGGGCATCGCAGCCTTCCTTGTTCAGCGCACGCGGAAGTGCGTACATGACATCGCCGAGACCGCCGGTCTTGGCAAACGGGTAGGCTTCTGAGCCAACAAACATGATTTTTTTCATTGTGTTTTTTCTCCTGGTTTGTGAATGATTTCCTTAAGTTAAGTATCTCACAAATCATCCGCAAATTACAGATGATTTGTCCAAATCGGATTCGTATGTTCACGTGAAGTGGTATATAATATCTGTGTCAATTTGGAGGACAAAATGGAAAAAATTCTTGTAGAAGTATCCGCACGTCATATTCATCTTTCACGTGCCGACATGGATGTTCTGTTCGGTGAAGGCTCCGAACTTCATCCGATCAAGTATCTGAGCCAGCCCGGCCAGTATGCAAGTGAAGAGAAAGTCACACTGAAGGGTCCCAAGGGCACAGCCGGTGTCAGAGTTCTCGGACCGCTGCGTAAGGAAACTCAGGTTGAACTGTCTCTGACAGATGCACGCTCCCTCGGCGTCAAGGCTATGATCCGTGAGTCCGGTGTTCTTGACGGAACAACCGGCGGACTGACAATCGTCGGCCCCAAGGGCGAAGTCGCTCTTGACAGAGGCGTCATCGCTGCGAAGCGCCACATTCATATGACACCCGCCGATGCTGAAAAGTTCGGTGTCAACAACGGTGATGTCGTTGCGGTCAAGGTTGTCACAGACGGCCGTTCAGTTGTCTTCGCTGACACTGTTGTCCGTGTTTCCGACAACTATTCACTCGCTATGCACATCGACACCGATGAAGCAAATGCGGCTGCCATTTCCGGCACAGCTGAAGGCGAACTCGTCGCTTTCTGATCAGTCATTATTCACTGAAGAGGGGAACAGCCCACGCGGCTGTTCTCTTTTTTGTGCGGATCTTGAACGCTCTGCCGTTTTTCAGGCAGAAACCTGAATCACATGCCTCTTTACAACTGAAAAACAAACGGGCAGGTGCAGATGAAAACTGCGCCTGTCATCTTTTTATGGGCAGTGATCATCCTCTGAATCATAAATTAATGGAATTGCCGCACAATTTGGCGCTAAAATGAAATCATGAAAACGACAATTAAACGACTGATCATCATTCTGTTTTGCATTTTCACTATCATCCCGTTTTTTTCTGCGGTCCATGCCGAAGAAGGGGATGGGGAGACACGCACCATCCATTCGCGTTTCTATGTGCTGACGACAAAGGAGACAAGAACCCTGGATGTGCCGTTCAATAAAAACTGGTTCAACAAGGACGCCCGCATCTACAGTCATGATCTGTGCAAGCTGTCCATCGGTCTTGCTACGGCTGCCTTCCGTCCCAACGCGGCGGATGAGGACCACAGCACGGCGGACATCAATCTCAGGAAGTTTCTGTCTGAGGCGGACTTTGTTGATCTGCGCAGCGATGACTATGAAAAGAATCCGGGCATGTATACCGTTTCAACCGTCATGGGCCATCAGCGCATCGGTGAAGGGGAAGATTCCTATGAGCTGATCGCGGTCGGCATCTGCGGCCAGGGATATCTGGATGAATGGGAATCCAACTTCTCGATCGGTGATGACAAGATCCACGAAGGATTCAGCCGTTCCGCGGGACTTGTCTATGACCGTATTTTCGGTTACATCGCATCCGCAAAAATCAAAGGCCCTTACAAGGTGTGGATCTCCGGCTTCTCACGGGCTGCCGCCATTTCCAATATCACCGCGGCCAGACTGAGCGAGGCGGATGACTTCGGACAGGCCAATGTGTTTGCCTATACATTTGCCACCCCGCGCACCGTGATCACCAAATACTATGATGCCTACCTCAACATCTTCAATATCGTCGGCAAGGCCGATCCGGTTCCCCAGGTACCGTTTGCGGATTGGGGATATGAACGCTATGGTCAGACATTCTATCTGCCAGCCATGGAAACCGATTCCGACTTTGAGGAAAAGCGCGTCCGTGCCAATGTGGTATACAAGGAGCTGACCGGCATCGACTACTGGTACAACCGCGATGCCAACAATCTGCTCAGAGACATTCTTGCCTATTTCATCGAGATCTGCCCGAGTGCGGAAGTCTATGCCAATTCTATCCAGAACAACTTCATCGCGCTTTGGGAAGACCGCAGTCCGGTCAATATTCTGAGCAGACTGATCACCATGGCAAATGACCCGATTCTGATCACGGAGAAAAACCGGGGTGAGGCGAATATGCTGCTGAATTATCTGCTGCTGTTTGCCATGGACTGGTTTGATTCAAACAGTCTGTTCTCACGCTGGAACAAAAACGCCTCCCTTGGCGCCAATATTCTGCAGGCCCATACGCCCGAGCTTTATGTCTCATGGCTTTATTCCGCAGGGCCAAAAGAGCTTTACAATGAGCAGCAACGCTATGTCACCTATGTGTTTGACTATATGAATGAGGTCTGTCTTTACAAAGACGGAAACATGATCGAAAGCCTTCCGGGCACACACATTTTCGATACGGAGACAGCCGAAGAGATTGAACTCATCAAAGAAAGAGACAGAGTTGTTCCGGACAATTACCAGTACATGGATTACATCGATAACTCCGTGTCTGTTCAATTGCCGCGCGATATGGAATATGAGATCGTTGTGAAATCTGACACGTCTCAGCCGGTCACCTGGGTGGAGGCAAACTATGCCACCGGCCGTCAGACACCGCTTTCCACCACTCTCAGACAATATAAAATGTCTGAGGATGAAGACCTGATCATTCATGTGAATCCGCAGATGGATGATGAATTTGATACGACCAAAGGCATGAAACGAGACGAACTCTATGAGAGTGAAAGCGATCTGCCTTATTCTTATACGGTGCTGATCACAAGACCGCAGACTGCGATGGTATCATGGCGCGATGCGATTCTCTGGGCAATCGGCATTGCCACATCCATTCTTTCCCTGTTCATTTTCCAGATCGTCTTTGTGGTCGGCAAGCTCAGACACAATCACCGCATCCGGCTTGGCTGGATTCCCAAGGGAACAAAATACAGAGCACTTCCGCAGTTATGCGTAACGGTCATCTTCATCCTTTACGTGCTCATGCTGTTTGATTATTCGCTGTTCCCGGACAACAAGAATGTAATCACGGTGCTCAAGGCGGAGATTGCCGTGCTGTCCTCACTGATTGCCTTAATCGGTTTCCTCAAGCGAAGGAACATGCTGTCCGGTTTCATCACGATCGGCGTTGCGCTGCTTGGCATTGCGGATGCGATCACCGCCAATTCCATCCTGGCAGGTTCGCTGCTGCACATCGCAGCCTATATCACACTGACTTACGCTTATATCAAAGAGGAGATGCCCGGCTTCCGCCGCATCACCACATGGGTGATCATGACCGGAATCGGCGTTGCCGCATTGATGAGTGTCGATGGCAGCTATGGCTTCCTGCGGGTGATTGCCATTGTGTATCTGGCGGCTTCGGCAGCCATGGTGATCAGCTCGCTTGTATTGCCAAGAAGAGTCTTCTACGGAAGCATCTTCCTCTTCTTTGCGGGAATGCTGCTGATGTACAATCAGATCAACGGCACAACCTTCTTCAGCCACGCGCTTTCCCTTGGCTTCTATTATCTGGCCATCATCGCATTGGCTACCGCAAACACAAGAATCATCATTCCGAAACTGGTGCCCGAAATGCTCGAGCACGAAGCAGGAATCGAAGCAGCCGGATGAAAATCCGGCTTTTTGAATGTTCAAATACCTTACAGCTGCCATTCACGTTCCGTTCAGAAAAAGATTGTAAACTGCAATTATTCAAAGAAAGGAACAGCGATATGAAAAACAGATTATGGACAGCACTGATCCTGACATCAGTCACGGCTTTATACGGATGCACCTCAACTGCAGTGGAAGATTCTGTTACGGAAGAAATCACGGAAACAGAGCAGTCGGAAGAAACAGCAGCTGAAGAAACCGCAGAGACTTCACTGAACACATCTTCATATCTGACTGAGGATGATATTGAAATCAATCAGACGATTGAAAACAGCGAGGATGGCGGACATGTGCTTGAGGCAGACGGAGAGACAGTCTCCCTAAGCAATGCCCTGATCACAAAAACAGGTGAAAGCTCCGGGGATGAAGCGGACTTCTATGGCGAAAACGCAGCTGTATATGCACATGATGAGGCGACTCTTGATCTGAGCAATCTTGTGATCAAGACAAACGGAACCCATGCCAACGGCGTATTCAGCTACGGCAGCGGCACAACCGTTAATATTGAGGATTCTTATATTTACACCGAAGGCAACTGCTCCGGCGGCTTGATGACTACCGGTGGAGGAACCATGAATGCGTCAAATCTGACCATTCACACTACCGGCAATTCCTCGGCTGCCATCCGCTCTGACAGAGGCGGAGGCACAGTCAATGTGAGCGGGGGCTCCTATACCACCGAAGGCAAAGGCTCACCGGTCATTTACTCGACCGCTGATATCACCATCTCTGACGCACTTCTCACATCGACAAGCGCACAGGGCGTGGTAGTCGAAGGCAGCAACTCCGCAACATTGAACAACTGCGAACTGAATGCGTCCAATGTATCCAAAAACAGCGACAAATCCGACTATTACCAGGCGGTGATGATCTATCAGTCAATGAGCGGAGACACCACGGAAGGTCTGGCTTCCTTCACCATGAACGGCGGCACCCTCACCAACGCCAACGGTGACATCTTCTTCGTCAACAACACCACCGCAGAAATCACTCTGAACAATGCGGAGATCATCAACGTATCTGACGGTGTGTTCCTCAGAGCCGCTGCGGCCGGCTGGGGCACTGAAGGCGCTAACGGCGGCCGGGTCACACTGTACGCGACAGATCAGGAAATCAATGGTGATCTGCTGGCGGATGATGTTTCCTCACTGAATCTGTATCTGAGCGAAGGCTCCTCATACAGCGGCGCAATCAATCCGGACGGCGAAGCAGGGGATATCTATGTTGAAATCAATGATGATTCCGTATGGACATTAAGCGGGGATTCCTATATCACATCTCTGACCTGCGACGCGGATGCGATCGATCTCAACGGATATACACTTTATATCAACGGTGTTGAATATACCGAGGGCACAGCCAGTGAAGGCAGCGCCATTGAAGTCACAGTCACCTCCGGCACAGATCATGGCGGTATGCCTGGTGGAGAACCTCCCGCAAAGCCCTGATGATCCGAAAGATCATACTGAATACTGAACAAACTGAAACACAAAGGGCCGTTATTTCCGCACAGCCGGAGTCACGGCTTTTTGTGTGAAAAAATTCACCGGACAGAGAAGAGATAAGACAAAAGGTGAGAGTGAACATGTTATAATTCATAAGAAGAAAACATGATTCATGATTATCATTTGAAAAGAGGAGGAGATCATTATGGCTTCATTCACAATGAAGAATGATGAAGTCTGTGTCGTCATCGATGAACACGCTTCGGAAATTCACAGTTTCAAAGACAATGAGACAGGACTCGAGTATATGTGGCAGGGGGATCCCGCATACTGGAGCGGAAGAAATCCGACCCTGTTCCCGATGGTCGGCAGTACCTGGGACAAGATTCTCCATATCGACGGCAAGGAATACAAGACCGGCAACCACGGCTTCTGCCGCCGCTCTGATTTCACGTGCATCGAACACACGGACAACGAGATTGTCATGGAACTCAAAGACAATGAGATGACACGCTCGGAATATCCGTTTGCCTTCACCCTGCAGATCCGCTATGAATTATGCGGAAAGAAACTCGTGATCACCTATACGATCAAAAACGAGAATGACCGTGAAATGCCGTTCAACTTCGGCCTTCATCCCGCATTCAACTGCCCGGTTGAGCCGGATAAGAAATTTGATGACTATCACATCGGCTTCTCCAATCATGAGACATTCGAATGGCTGACCACCAAAGCGGACAATGTTAAGGAACTCGCCCTTGACCGTGAAGCTCTGGCGGCTACAATTATCATCACTGACCCGAACAGCAGCTATGCCGAACTGACAGACGGAAACCATGGCGTGCGGGTCAGCTGCGTCGGATACAAGTGGCTTGCCTTCTGGAGCCCGAATGCACCGTTTGTGTGCATCGAGCCGTGGCACAGCCATACCGACTTCACGGAAGTGAAGGTTCCTTTCGAGGAAAGAGAAGGAACGCTCAAACTTGAGGCAGGCAAGACCTTCACAACCGCCTATTCCATCGAAGTATTCTGATTTGATTATAGAAAGGAGTCATCGCCTATGTTCAACGTAGTAATCGCTGATGATTATGATCTGGTCAGCTCGGAAGCTTTCAAGATCATGAGAAGCGTACTGACAAAGGAAAAACCCGTACTTGGCTTAGCCACCGGTTCCTCACCGGTCGGTCTGTACAAAAAGATGATTGCCGACCACAACAGCAACAACACCAGCTATAAAAACGTCATCACATTCAATCTGGATGAATACATCGGCATTCCCAGAAACCACGAACAGAGCTATTACACATTCATGCACGAAAACCTCTTCGACAGCCTGAATATCCCGGAGGAAAACATTCATATTCCCCGCGGAGACTGCGAGGATATGGAAGCGGAATGCGCCCGCTATGAGGAAGAGCTTTCCAAGTACGTGATTGATCTGCAGGTGCTAGGCATCGGCAGCGACGGACACATCGCTTTCAATGAGCCGGGTGTGAGCTTTGATTCACTGACCCATGTCATGGAACTGACCGAACAGACCAGACGCGACAATGCCCGCTTCTTTGATGATGATATCAATGAGGTGCCGACCCATGCCATCACAATGGGCTTAGCCTCCATCATGAAAGCGAGCAAGATCATCGTCATCGCCACCGGCGCCAACAAGGCCGACGCGGTCTACGGCATGGTCAAGGGACCCAAATCCAGCGACTGTCCGGCAAGCATTCTGCAGGACCATGATGATGTGACCGTGATCCTTGACAACGAAGCGGCCAGCCGGATCATCTGAGATGCATTGTGCTTAATGCGCTGATATATTATGTGCAATAATACATACGGAGGTATTTGAAAATGTATATTGTAAAAAACGAAGAAGATTTTGATCAGATCCTGAAAGATAACGAAGCAGTATTTGTTGACTTCTATGCCGACTGGTGCGGACCGTGCAAGATGGTCAGCCCGATCGTTGAGGAGCTTGCTGAAGAAAAGACAGACGTCAAATTCATCAAGGTCAACGTTGATGATGTTCCGGAAGTTGCTGAAAGATTCGGCATCATGTCCATCCCGACTCTGATTTACTTCAGGAACGGCGAAGTCGCAGGCCAGACACTCGGCTTCCAGCCCAAAGAATCAATCGCATCCATCATCAAATAAGCTTCATTCAGAATACAAAGTCAGAAAAACCGGTGATTGCATCCACCGGTTTTTTGAATACCTTACTGTCTTGGTTTAATCGATTCGGGTGTTAAGAAACGTGAGTCATAGGAGCGGGGAACAGCGTCGCATGTCTCCTGGTACCATCTGAGCATTTCCAGCTTCAGTTTCAGGATGACTGCTTCATACTGTTCTTCATCGATACGGTTGATCTTTTCCTTCGGATCGCTTTCAAGATCATAGAATTCATCGTTTCCTGACATGCGCATGACATATTTGTAACGGCCGTCAAAGATCATCGTTCCTTTTTCATGGGCGTCATCATCCGCTTCCGCATTCATCTTGGCCCAATAGTCGCTCGTTTTCGAAGGCCCCTGATCGCCGTATTTATGATATTCATCGGCCTGCTTTTCACATGCGCGTCTGCCGCCTTCGCAAAACACGTACTGTCTGTGGGCCGCGTTTCTGTCCTCGATGCAGGCACGCAATGATCTGCCGAACTGATCGTGCTCCGGCGCAACACCCGCATAATCCATGAGTGTCGCATAGAAATCGACAAGTTCGCACAATGATGTGCAGATGCCCGGATCGCACTTTTCACTCTTGGGAGGCTTGATCAGAAGGGGAACCCTTGTCAGCACATCCTCAAAGCTGTTCTGCGCCTTTTCGGGCAGATCATAGTCACCGGCAAAATCGCCGTGGTCGGAAAGGAAGAAGATCGCCGTATCATCATAGATGCCCGCTTTTTTTAGTGCGTCCACGATCATCGCGAACATATCATCGATGAGTGAGCACTGGGCCAGATAGATTCTCCGGATTTCCTTCCATCGTTTCTCACTCATCCCATCAAGCGCGGAGAATTCACGCAGTTTCTGAATCATCAGGGATTTTCCTTTTGTATCACTGAAATGAACTCTTTCCTCGATCAGATCCGGATTGATCCGTTCATAATGCTCACGGTCAGTGACATAAGGCACATGCGGATTCTGCCAGCCAATGAACATGCACAAAGGATCGCTTTCATCCTTCTGTTTCAGAATCCTCTCACACGCGGCCCTGGTGTCGGCCATGTCGGGACTTTCTCCCTCATATACGCCGATGTAGTGGGAATAGGGGAATTCCTTTGAGACATGGGGACGGGGCGCATTGCTGATATTGGAAAAACTGCCTGTCTGCAGCTCATCAAACTGGGTGGCCATTTCCCCGGGCACATTGGTGGCGATAAAGTCATTTCTGGAATTCATCCATACCTTGTATCCGTTTCTGCGCAGTTCGGCAAACATCGTGTCTCTGCCGTCATGCATCAGATAATGCATGGTGCGGTGACCGTTCACATGGGGATAAAGACCGGTGAAAAAACTGCACCGGGAGGGAACGCAGACCGGGTTCTGGCAATAGGCGTGATCAAATGACACCGCCTCATTTTGTGCAAACCAGTCAAGATGAGGTGTGGATGCGGCCGGATTTCCAGTATGGCCCATGGTATTCCAGCGCATCTCATCGGGATTGATAATAATGATGTTGGGATGTCTGCTCATAAATCCTCCTGTTTTCTGCCTGTGCTCACAATATACCACAGCAGTTCCCAAATGACGCATATCATGAATTAAAGCGGGAATGCCTCATAACAGAAAAGACCGCAGTGTCGAATGTCCGGATTCAGCTGTGCACATGTTTTCTTCCGGAAAGATGGCAGAGCGAAACAAATTCTGTTGCAATTGT
This sequence comes from uncultured Erysipelotrichaceae bacterium, assembly GCA_902761625.1. Classification (GTDB taxonomy): domain Bacteria; phylum Bacillota_I; class Bacilli_A; order Erysipelotrichales; family Erysipelotrichaceae; genus Bulleidia. The sequence goes on along the minus strand of CACWLH010000054.1, from coordinate 4,494 downwards.
CGCATTAGAAAGATATAATGATTTGGCAAGTGGAGAGATATGGTGCCATAGCCAAGTGGTAAGGCAACAGACTGCAACTCTGTGATCGCCGGTTCGACCCCGGCTGGCACCTCCACTTATTTTTTATCTCATGGGGAAGTGGCGGAATCGGCAGACGCAACGGACTTAAAATCCGTTGGTGGCAACACCGTGTGGGTTCAAGTCCCATCTTCCCCACCACTTAACCTGAAGTCCGGAATACTCCGGACTTTTACTTTCTGTGCACATGATCTGTTTTCCATTTATAATGGGTTTAAGCAATGCATTGCCCGCTTGAAGGGCAGTTATGAGGATCATGGATATGAGTGAAAGAAAAGAACAGGTTGATGCAATTCTTGCGAAAGTGAAGGAACTTCTGAGAAAGGGCTCCGTGACACAGGTGATTGTCCGCGACAAAACCGGAAAGAAGATTTTCGGCTTCTCGGCAAACGTCGGCATTGCCGGCTCCCTGATCGCGCTGCACGCGCCGATCCTGGCGCTTGGTGCGGTATTGCTGGCAAACAGTGCCGGCACAACCGTCGAGGTGGTCAAGACCAACGGCGAAGTCATTGACCTTTCCGGCGCGGCGAAGGAAACGGCTGCGACATTTGTGGATTACACCCGCGGAATCGTGGATTCCTTCACGGACAGAAAAGACTGAAGATGCTTCAGAAGACGGCAGGGGACAGTGAGGTTTCCTGCTTTTTTCGTGCCTGATGCATCTTTTTCAAGATTCCTGTATAATCCTTATGGAAGGAAACGACGATGAATATTCTCATTGCGAATGATGACGGCATTGAATCGGAAGGCCTGCGCGTTCTGGTCGATGCTCTCAGGGATGAATATGATGTTTACGTGGCTGCGCCATTGTCACAGCGCAGCGCATTCTCGCACAGCGTGACTTATTTTTACAAAGAAAACAGAGCTGAAAAACGTGAGATTGCCGGCACAAAAGGGGCATATGCGATTGACGGCACACCTGCTGACTGCACCTATTACGGCATCAACGGACTGTTCGGCGTGAAGATGGACCTGGTTGTCTCCGGCATCAACTTCGGCCGCAATCTGGCAAGCGATGTCATTTATTCCGGCACCGTCGCGGCAGCCGGCGAGGCGATGATCCACCACATTCCGGGCATTGCCGTTTCGCTTTGTTCATATACGGGCGGTGATTTTAAACCCGCTGCGCAGGCGGTGAAACAGATCATACCGTTTTATATGAACCATCCGGACAGGGAGAATTTCATTCTCAATATCAATGTGCCCGCACTTTCCGCCGAAAACATCCGTGGAATCCGGGTCAGCGATCTTCATGATCATTCCGATTACAGCCGCCCGGTTGAGAAAAAAGAGAAAGACGGTGTGCAGTATCTTTCCATTGAGGATGATATGACGAAAGATCCGCCAAGCTCGAGAAAACGGATCACCGATGTGGAAGCGGTGGAAGCGGGATATATCGCAGTCACCCCGCTGTATTATGATCTTTGCGCAAGGAAGATCATCGATACGCTTGAAGTTCTTGAAACAGAAACCGAGTGATAATCAATGGCATTTGAAATCAAAATCAGACAGACAGGAATTTTCCGCACAAGACTGAAAATCGAAAGACTCAATACCGTATCATGTGTCATCGGCATGCATGATCGTTTTCAGCGTTTCACCGACATGATCCCGAGTGAAGGCTATCTGATCATTTATGATCCCGAACACATCGGCACCGGTGTGCGCATGCGCTATGCCGAAGATGAAACCGAGGAGACCGTGCTGAGTGTGCCGGGTGTCACGACGAAATATGATATTGAGCTGTTGATGAACCTTACCGCAGCGGTGATGAAAAAATGGCATACCCGCACAATTGAATATGACGGATTCAGATACAAAAGGGACGCGTTAAGCGAGCTTGGAGAAATACTTTGCGCAAAGAGCCGAAAAATTCTCTCAGAGATACATTCTGATTATGACAATGAGCTGCGCCTGGTTCATGGCGCCTTATGGCCGCTCGTGTTTGAGACGGATCAGATCCGCTCATATGCAAAAGAGGATGAATGGGAGAAATTCGCTTCGCTTCTGCATGAATGCCAGTCAAGAAATCTTTACTGGTGCGCATGCCATGTGTTCCTGGATGATGATCAGAAGAATTATCAAGGTGTCATGACCATCACATGCGGCATTGACACGATCATTCCGTTAAAACCGGCACCGCCGGTGGATATGATCGATCCGGTCAGCGGGGATGCGATTGAATGCCGCAAGTATCTAGCCAGAATCGTGAGCGGTCCCAACCGGCGGCCGATCATGCAGATGGAATATCATAAATTTCTGGAGATGATCCATGCCTGGGAAATGCCGCTGTATGACGCGCGCCATGTTGTATATCATGCGGATGAGGAAAAACTGCTTAAGGAAGCAGAGCGTCAGGAAGAGATGGAGGGAAAACCATGCTGGTGATCAGAAACGGGCTGATCCATGATGCGATCAACAGAGAACCCTATACAACGGGTATTCTCATTGAGAACGGAAAAATCATTGCCCTTACAAATGAAATCCCTGCCGATGCGCAAGTGATTGACGCATCAGGCAAAAACATCTGTCCGGGCTTTGTCGATGCGCATACCCATGTGGGTGTGTCCGGCACCGGAATCGGCTATGAAGGAAGCGACTACAACGAGCTGAGCGATTATCTGACTCCTCAGCTGCGTGCCATCGACAGTGTCAATCCGTTTGATCCATCCTTTGCCAAGGCAAGAAACGCCGGTGTTACAACCGTTGCCACAGGACCGGGCTCGGCCAATTCGATCGGCGGTATCTGGGCAGCCTTTAAAACAGTGGGCAAAAGCGCGGATCAGATGGTGGTCCGCGATCCCATCGCAATGAAATGCGCCTTCGGAGAAAATCCCAAATCCGTTTACCGCACCAAGGGAATCAGCGCCCGCATGTCCAATGCGGCAAGAATCCGTGAAATGCTGTTTGCCTCAAAGCAATACCTGGAAAAGAAAGAGGCGGCAGGGGATGATCCCTCCAAAATGCCTGCCTTTGATTTCAAGAAGGAAGCGATGATTCCGGTATTGAAGAAGGAGATCCCGCTCAAGGCGCATGCCCATCAGGCCAATGACATCCTGACCGCAATCCGCATTGCGAAGGAGTTTGATCTGAAGCTCACACTGGAACATGTGACCGAAGGACATCTGATCGCCGATATCCTGGCAAAGGAAAACTATCCGCTGGCCGTCGGACCGACACTTTCGCATGCCTCAAAACCGGAGCTGAGAAACAAGTCATGGCAGACCGCAGGCATTCTGGCCAACAAGGGCTGCACGGTTTCGATCGTGACGGACCATCCGTTCTCAATGATCAGCTATCTGCCCGTCTATGCCGGCTATTGCGTGAAGGAGGGAATGGACGCATTTGATGCCCTGAAGGCAATCACGATCAATCCCGCCCGCCATATTCTCTGCGAAGACAGAATCGGATCCATTGAAGCAGGAAAAGATGCGGATCTTGTCATCTATGAAGGCGATCTCTTCTCATCATTGTCAGTGATTCATGATGTGCTCATCGACGGCCGCTCCATATCCAGCCAATAAAGAGAAACGGAAAAAACATATGAAAAAAGATTATAAGATTGTCGTGGCGGACATTGACCGCACACTGCGTGACCGCGGTCATGATTTTGGTGAGATCAACCGCAAGGCGATGCAGGAGCTTCATAAGCGCGGCGTATTGATCGGGCTTGCCAGCGGAAGACCGCTCTGGCAGCACCTGCTCGATCATGCCGAAGAATGGAAGCTCGGCTTCCAGTTTGATTTCATCATCGGCCTTAACGGCGGAGAGATCTATGACAGTCGCAAAAACGAAACTGTCAAACTCAATCCTCTGATGCCTGAAACGATTAAGGAAATCATCATCGGCATGGAGCCCACCCGGTGCAATCCGTTCATCTACCGCGAAGGGTATATGCTGGCAAGATGGGATGATGAACTGCTGCAGGCTTCCGCAGCACGCAACAAGAATGATTCCCGCGTTGTGAAAAATGTCGAGGAGTTCTGGGAGGAGCCCGTCGGCAAGATCATGTACAGAACCCACTCCGCAGAGGAGATGGATGAGACGGTTGTGCCGCTTGCCAAAACGCTTGAGAACGACACATTCTTCTGCTTCAAGACCAGAGTTGATCTGCTTGAATTCCAGGACCGCCGCAACAACAAGGGCAATGCCGTGCAGGAATTCTGCAAAGCCAACAACATCGACATGGCGGATGTGATGGCCTTCGGAGATGCCGAAAACGATCTGGAAATGATGAAGATGGCAGGCTATTCCGTATGCCTTTGCAACGGCATGAAGGAAAACAAGGAAATCGCCGATGCGATCACCGAATACCCGGCCCACGAAGACGGCTTCGGACGCTGGCTGTTTGACCATTATCTCTGAACAAAAAGGGGCTGTTAAAAAACCTCCGATGAAAAATCGGAAGGAAAGACA
>CACWLH010000053.1 GCA_902761625.1 uncultured Erysipelotrichaceae bacterium | reverse complement strand
AAAATCTGTGAATCAGAAAGCTAAATCATCTTACAAATACAAGAAAAAAGGAGCTGTTTAACTTCCAGTATTTACTGGAGGTTTTTTAACAGCCCCTTGTTTCTGGATTGTTGAATCGATTACTGGATGTCTTCGAGTGAGAGCACCTGGATGCCCTTTGCGGCGAGTTTTGTTTCAGCTGCCGCGGTGTCGTTGACACGGAAGATCATGCCTGCGCTTCTGCTTTCATGTCCGATGATGAAGGAGTACATGTACTCGATGTTGACATTGACAGCAGCGAAGACATCAAGAATCTTGTCGAGCGCGCCGGGCTCATCGGGAATCTCCATGGCGATGACAGAGTTGACGCTTGTCACAAAGTCGGCATCCTTGAGGATATCGACGGCATGGATCACATCATCAACGACGATTCTCGCGATTCCGTATTCCTTTGTCTCAGCCAGGGAAATGGCACGCATATCGATGTTGTTGGCAGCCAGGACACCGGTCATGTTTTTCAGTGTTCCGGGTTTGTTGACCAGAAATATTGAAATCTGTTTGATACTCATATCCACCTCCGGTAAGTTTTCCTAACTCTATTATATCTTTCTCTTGTCAATGACGCGAACCGCTTTGCCTTCGCTTCTTGCAATTGTCTTCGGTGCGACGAGTGTGACCTTGGCCTTGAGGCCGAGCATTGACTTCAGACCGTCAACCAGAACCTTCTGTCTGTCGGCGATCTCACCGATGTTGTCGGTGAACATCTCAGGTGTCATTTCAACCTGGACATCGAGGGTGTCTGTGTTGTTTACACGGTCAACGATAATCTGGTAGTTAGCCGGATAGCCGTTGTTGAGCAGCACGGTTTCGATCTGGCTCGGGAAGACGTTGACGCCTCTGATAATCAGCATGTCATCGGTTCTGCCCATCGGCTTTCTCATTCTGACGTGGGTTCTTCCGCATGCGCACGGCTCATAGTTGAGCACGCAGATATCACGTGTTCTGTAACGCATCAGGGGGAATGCTTCTTTGTCAAGGCAGGTGAACACGAGTTCGCCCTGCTCTCCGCCCGGCAGAACTTCACCGGTCTTCGGGTTGATGATTTCCGGAACGAAATGGTCCTCATTGACGTGCATGCCCTGCTGCTGGGAACATTCGAATGAAACACCCGGGCCGGAGATTTCAGTCAGGCCATAGATGTCATATGCCTTGATGCCGAGCGTCTTCTCAATGTCATGGCGCATTTCCTCACTCCATGCCTCGGCGCCGAAGATACCGGCCTTCAGAGGGATATCATCCGGGCCATAGCCCAGTTCCTTCATTCTTTCGCCAAGATATGCGGCATAGGAAGGTGTGCAGCAGAGAATGGTTGCCTGCAGGTCATTGATGAACATGATCTGTCTGTCGGTGTTGCCGGAGCTTGTCGGAACAGTCAGGCAGCCGACCTTGTGGGAGCCGCCGTTGAGACCGGGTCCGCCGGTGAACAGACCGTAGCCGTAGGATATCTGGCATACATCCTCATCTGTTCCTCCTGCCGCGGTAATCGCACGTGCACAGCAGTCTTCCCAGAGATCGATGTCATGCTGGGTGTAGAAAGCGACGACGCGTTTGCCGGTTGTGCCGGAAGTCGACTGGATGCGGACGCATTCCTTGAGCGGCTTGCCGAGCAGTCCATACGGGTACTGTTCTTTCAGATCATCTTTTGTTGTGAAGGGAAGTTTGCAGAGGTCGTCAATCGACTGGATATCATCCGGAGTCACGCCCGCCTCTTCCATCTTTTTGCGGTAGAAGGGAACATCATTCCAGACGTGCTGAACCTGTTTCTTCAGCTTTTCAGTTTGAATTGCCCTGATTTCCTCACGGCTGGCTGTCTCGATTTCTTTCTGGTAATACCTTTCCATGTTATACTCCCCCAATCTAATCGTCGGTTACGCGTTTTTACCCAGTTCGAATGCCTTTTTGTTCATTTCCAGGAAGCGGGAAGGAACGATTGCCTCAAGTGAAGCCATCCAGGCCGCCTCATCGATGTAAAAGTGGTGTGACAGTCTGCCAAGAAGCACCACGTTGACGGCCTTGGAGGAACCTGCCTCCTCAGCCAGTTTCAGGCAGTCCAGGGCATCGACGTTGATGCCTGCCGCCTTCATTTTCCCGATCACATCCTCGGGATATTTCATTGCGCCGGTGATGACGGGCATCGGATCGATCTGCTGGGTGTTGGTGACAATGACCCCGCCCTCTTTCAGATAAGCCATCCATCTGGCCGCCTCAAGCGCCTCAAAGGAGACGATGTAGTCCGCTTCGCCTTTGTCGATAACCGGTGAATAAACCGCATCGCCATAGCGGACATAAGTCACGACGCTGCCGCCTCTCTGGCTCATGCCGTGAACTTCGGAAACCTTGACGTCATAGCCCTGCGACATCAACAGATGGCCCAGCAGTTTGCTGGCAAGCAGGGATCCCTGACCGCCGACACCGACGATCATCACATTCTTCGTTTTCATCTTCATGCCTCCTTAGCGCCTGATCCTAACGCATCAAAGTGACAAAGCTGTGAACAAACACCGCATCCGACACATAAAGTTGTGTCAATTGCCGCCTTGCCGTTTTTGATGGAGATTGCCGGGCAGCCGATGCGCATGCATGACTGACAGCCGACGCACTTGTCTGTATCCACTTTCAGAGCGGGCTTGTGCTTGACATATTTGAGCAGCGCGCACGGTCTTCTGGAAATGATGACCGAAGGCTCAGCTGCCGCCAGCTCTTCCTTGAGGACTGTATCGCACTCCTTCAGGTTGTAAGGATCCGCGACTCTGACTCTGTTGAAGCCCATCGCTCTGCAGAGCGCTTCCAGATCAATCTTTCCGGCGGGATCGCCCTTGATGTTGTATCCGGTGGTCGGATTCTGCTGATGGCCGGTCATGCCGGTGATCGAGTTGTCAAGGATGATCACAGTCGAATTGGACTGATTGTATGCCACATTGGCAAGTCCGGTCATACCGGAATGCATGAAGGTGGAATCGCCGATGACCGCAACGGTCTTCGATTCACTTGCCTCATTGAGCATCTTGTTGAAGCCGTGCACCGCACCGATGGAGGCGCCCATGCAAAGGGTGGAGTCAACGGTTGCCAGCGGAGCCGCCGCACCAAGGGTGTAGCAGCCGATATCGCCGAGCACGGTGCACTTGTTCTGCTTGAGTGTGTAGAACATGCCTCTGTGCGGGCAGCCCGCGCACATTACCGGCGGACGGGGCGGAATCACATCATCCAGCTTCTTTCCTTCCGGAACACTCTGGCCGAGTTTTTCGGCAATCAGATTCTGGGAGAATTCCCCTTCCAGCGGGAAGAGATTCTTTCCTTCGCATGCGATGCCAAGCGACTTCACATGGTTTTCGATGATCGGATCCAGCTCCTCAACGACCACGAGTCTGTCAACCTTTGCGGCAAAATCGCGGATCAGTTTTTCCGGCAGCGGATTGGTCATGCCGAGTTTCAGCACACTTGCCTTGTCCCCGAAGACTTCCTTGACATACTGATAGGAAGTCGAATGGGTGATGATGCCAAGGGATGTGTCCCCCATTTCAACCCGGTTGAGATCACTTGTCTCAGCCAGTGCAATCAGATCGCGGGTTCTCTGTTCAACGATCGGATGGCGCTTGATCGCGTTGCCGGGCATCATGACATACTTGGCGATGTTCTTTTCATATTCCTTCACCGGAACAGTTCTTTCGCCTGTTTCAACAAGTGACTGGGAGTGGGCAACTCTTGTGCACATCTTGATCAGCACGGGCGTGTCAAACTGTTCGGAGATTTCAAAGGCCTTCTTTGTAAATTCCAGAGCTTCGGCGGAATCAGCCGGTTCCAGCATCGGCAGCTTGGCTGCGATCGCATGATGGCGGCTGTCCTGCTCATTCTGGGATGAATGCATTCCCGCATCGTCCGCAACGGCCACGACCAGGCCGGCATTGACGCCGGTATATGACATTGTATATAAAGGATCGGCAGCGACATTGAGGCCGACATGTTTCTGGGCACAGAACGCACGTCTGCCGGCAAGGCTTGCGCCGAATGCAGCTTCCATGGCTACCTTTTCATTCGGAGCCCACTCACAGTAGATCTCATCGTACTTTGCGGCTTCCTCGGTGATTTCCGTGCTCGGTGTTCCGGGGTAGCTGGAGATAAAGCAGACACCTGCTTCATATAAGCCTCTCGCCACTGCCTTGTTGCCAAGCATCAGTTCTTTTTTCTTCGGACTGTCCATATACTCTCTCCGTTTCCGACCGGATTTAATATATCCGGAATAATATATGATCTGTATTATATAACCTGCAGAAAGATAATTCAACAGTTTAATGTTATAACGCACTAAAGTGTTAAAATGGTGGAGAAAACATATCATTCATATATATTGATATAAAATCATACTGTTCTTCTCTTTTTCCGTTCCATATGGATGATCGGAAATGAAGATCGGGGATCCCTGATCCGGGCATCCAGGTCCGCTTTTTCCTGCATGTATCTCCCCTTTTTATTAAAGCAGTAGGTTTCTGAAACTCTTTATTGATAATTCAACAGTTTAATGTTATACTGCGCTAAAGCGTTAAATCACGAAAGGAAGAAACTCTTATGCCTATTACAGATCTGCTCGAAAAAAACCGAAAACTCTACGGCAATGACATTGCCCTGGTTGAAATCAATCCCCAGCTGACTGAGGAACAGAGGGTTACATGGAAAGAGTACGAGCTGATTCAGCCCACATCGAATACGTTTTACAGACGACAGATCACATGGACTGTCTTTGATGAAAAGGCAAACCGTGTTGCCAATATGCTGATTGACCGGGGAATCCTGCCCGGTCAGAAATGCGCCATCCTGCTGATGAACTGCCTGGAATGGCTGCCGATCTATTTCGGTATCCTCAAGGCAGGCGCCATCGCCGTGCCGCTCAACTTCCGCTTCACTGCGGATGAAATCGAATACTGCCTTGACGCTTCCGATACCGATGTGCTCTTCTACGGTCCCGAATTCATCGGCCGTATCGAGGACATCGCCTACAAGATCAAGCAGTCCACCCTGCTCTTCTTTGTCGGTGATCAGGCCCCGACATACGCGGAGGACTACTACCGCCAGGCTGCCAACTACTCCTCGGAAGCACCGAAGATCCTTGTGCAGGACACCGATAACGGCGCCATCTACTTCTCCAGCGGCACCACCGGTTTCCCCAAGGCGATTCTGCTCAGGCATGAGGCATTGATGCAGTCGGCAAGAATGGAAGCCATTCACCATGAGACAACCCGGGAAGACACCTTCCTGTGCATTCCCCCGCTCTACCATACCGGTGCGAAAATGCACTGGTTCGGCTCCCTTTACACAGGCAGCCGCGCAGTCATTCTCAAAGGCAACTCACCGGAAGCGATCATGCGGGCAGTGTCAAATGAAGGCTGCACGATTGTCTGGCTGCTGGTGCCCTGGGCACAGGACATCCTTGCGGCGCTTGATTCCGGAAAGATCAAGCTGGAAGACTACCGCACAAGTCAGTGGAGACTCATGCACATCGGTGCCCAGCCCGTACCGCCGAGCCTGATCCGCCACTGGATGAAATACTTCCCCAACCACCAGTATGACACCAATTATGGTCTGTCCGAATCTACCGGACCGGGCTGTGTGCATCTGGGCATGGAGAATGTCCACAAGGTCGGCGCCATCGGTATTCCGGGCTATGGCTGGCAGACAAAGATTGTCAACGAAAAGAACGAACCGGTCGCCCAGGGCGATGTCGGTGAGCTTTGCGTCAAGGGCCCCGGCGTCATGGTTGAATACTACAAGAACCCCAAAGCCACGGCTGAAATCCTTGAAAACGGATGGCTCCATACCGGTGATATGGCGATGACGGATGAGGACGGATTCATCTTCTTAGTTGACCGTAAGAAAGACGTCATCATCTCAGGCGGTGAAAACCTCTATCCGGTTCAGATTGAATCATTCCTGATGACCAACACCAGAATTCACGATGCGGCCGTCATCGGTCTGCCCGATGAAAGACTCGGTGAAATCGCGGCGGCGATCATCCAGGTCAAGGAAGGCATGGTACTCACGGAGGACGACGTCAATCAGTTCTGCCGTGAACTGCCCAGATACAAGCGTCCGAGAAAGATCATCTTCGCGCCTGTCATCCGCAACGCCACAGGCAAGATCGACAAGCCGAAGCTGCGTGAGATCTATGGCGGCACAAGACTTGTTGAAAAGCAGAACAGATCTTAACTATAATGAAAACGGCACGCGCCGTTTTCTTTTTGTCTTCTTATTTTAAGGAGAAGATCCCCTTCTTCCTGCCGGTATTCAGACTGATCGAGCGGATCAGCACATCCGCGGTCTCAATCAGTTTCGCGTCGGTTTCCTCGATCAGCTTCGGATCAAACACGCGATCTGTTCCGGTGCCGAGGGCGAGAATCATGCGGCTCTTCCATAACGGGAATGCATTGACGCATACGCTGCGGAGATTGTCCCCGATCAATATGTCCGTATTCTGCATCATGCGGATTTCGGTGCACATCTGAAACGGAAGCTGTCTGCTCAGGGATAGATCGGACAGCTTTTTCTCAAGCCTTGTGCAGTTATCCGAAAAATCCTTCGCATAAAGCACATCCTCCTTGAGGCCTGTCTTTTCCGCCCGCTTGAGCAGCTCATTGAGCTGTTCCCTGCGCGCTTTGTCAAGCGCCAGCTGACCGGCGTAAATATACATGTCATATTCACGGATGCAGCCCATGCATGTGTCATAGTGTTTCTCCAGCCGGTCGTGGTGTCTGAGCAATGAAGAGCGGTGAATCTCCAGTCTTCTTGCGGTTTCGGACAGTTTGCTTGACATCCTTTCGTAGGATGTTCTGAAGGCATCAAAGGCATTTTCCGAATTGGTGTTGAGCTGCGGGGAGCTGAGCACTTCCTTTTCAAAGGCGCGGATACTGCGCTTCATTTTGTTCAGGTCATCGCGGATCTCATCATAATCATGCTGGGGCAGATCACTCAGGGAGCGCTCCGAAAAATCAATGACATGTTTCTGGGCCTGATAGCCGTACTGCAGAATCATCTTCGTGTCGCTGACATCAATCTGTGAGGAAAACTCACGCGCATAGCGCATGTCCGCTTCCGAAAGTCTGACCATGGCATTGTATCCGGGTTCTTTTTTCTCATTGCTTTCCTGTACGGAAAGCGTGATATCCTTGTCACTCATCATTGAAAGTATAACAAAAAGACAGGCCTCCGGAATGGAGAACCTGTCATCTTCCCTTCAGTTCATTCACATTTTCCCTGATACGGGCAATCTCGTTTTCCAGCACCTCATGAACGGTGCTGATTCTCTCATCCAGATTGTCCATCATGCCGTCATATACGGAGAATTCGTTTTCCTTCATCCGCATCAGATGTTCCGCCGCTTCCGCCGACATGCGGAAGATGGGATCATCATACAGTTTCACCGGTCTGAGCTTTCCGGCCTGTTTGCGTTCCAACAGATCGGCGTAATGGCCTCTTGCGATATGAACGGAATCGTGCCAGGACAGATAGATTTCATGCATGGCATGCTCACCTGCCTGATGCAGGAAATCAGGATGATCCATATTCTGTTTCAGGAAGGCATGCAGTGATTCAGCACTTTCCTCAATCAGAAAACCGTTGCGGCCATCCGTAATCCCTTCCCCGGCGCAGGAATCCTTCACCAGCACCGCGGCAAGACCGCATGCGGCAGCCTCACGCACGACAAGACCGTTGGTGTCAAATGTTGAGGGAAACAGGAACAGATCCGCCCTGGTATTGAACCCTCTCAGGAGGTCGCGCTCATAGATTGGTCCCGTGAATATGATTTTGCCGTTACCATTTGAAGAAGAAAGGGATGGGGTGGGTTTGCTGAAATCATCCACGGCAATACCGCTTTCATGCGCCTTGCGGATCACGCTTTCTAGATCTTTTCCCCCTCCCGCAAAGATCATCCGGAAGTCTTTTCCGTCCTTGCTGAGCAGTTTCAAAGCGTCGATGATCAGCGGAAGGTTTTTGTAATTCATCATGCGGCCGACATAGAGAAAGACCGGTATGCCGACAGGCAGATCATATCCTTTGACTGCCTTCTCCACAAGCGCTTCATCCGCTCTGCCGGCTTGGAAATCAACCCCGTTGAGAACAACTTTGTAATCCCCCTCAAAGCCAAGTGATTTCAGATTCCGGCCTGCGCCTTCGGAGACTGTCCATACCTCATCGCAGGCGGACACGTTATGGATGAGCATTCTGATTGTTGTGTTCTGAAGCAGTTCACCGGGCACGGTGTTTCGCACATCGATGTCGTATTTGGTATGCCATGTGAACACGATCGGCGCACCGCTCATTTCACGCAGACTTCGCGCGATGAGACTTGCCGTAAAGGGACAGTGGACATGCAGAAGATCCGGTTTCATGGCAGCCATTTCGGAGAGTTCGCGCACCGGCATCGGAGCTCCCGCCCGATAGCCCGCCGAAACAGCGCCGGTATCCAGGCTGTCATAGGTGATCACGGGATAAGGAAGCGATTCATAATTGCCTTTAGGGTAGAAAGGCGTCACAACAAAAGCCGATGTATCTGCTTCCCGGTTCAGATAATCGGCATAGTTTTTCACGGTATTGGCAACCCCGTCGATGACCGGCGGGAATGTATCGTTGAGAAGACATACTTTCATAATAATTTGATTCTACCACGATACGCCCGGTATGGAGTTGACACTTTCCAATGTATGTCTCAGAGGTTTACTTTAATGCAAGCCCTGCCCTCTGCAGTGCTCTGACAATGATCGGGATCAGAATCAGATCGGCAATGATGGCCGGGGCGGTGCCCACGAAATAAGCGCTGATCCATGCCGAGAAGGAATATTCACCCGCATTGAGGATAAAGGCAGTCACCAGTCCTCCGGCTATGCGGCCGATGATCATGGCGATGATCAGGGAGATATAAATCTTCAGCAGGCCCTTCTCCTTGCCGAAAGTTTTCATGCATAAACCGGTGATCAGGCCATAGACACCCAGTTCCGCCATCATCGCAAACGGTCCGTTGGGAGGCAGCTGGTTGATCACATAGGAAAGCGCCGGAGTCAGCAATCCACAGACCAGGCCTTCCACCGGTCCGATCACAAGGCCGGCAATCAGCACCGGAAAGTGCATCGGTGAGAAGAGTCTGAGAATGGGCTGGCCGCCGAAGTTTTTCAGAACCGTGACAATGACGATGCCGATTGCGATCATGAGTCCGGTCAGTACGATGTTTCTTGTTCTGTTCATATAGGGTTCCTCTTTTCTCAAAAGAAAGCATGCGGAAACACCGCATGCCTTCTGTCATGTGCTGATGTACTTCAGTACGTTTGTTTATTTGATCAGTTTGAACGGCTTGACACCCTCGACCGCCTTGGCGGGAGTGATGCGCGCCTCCTCATTGTCAAGATCGATGAGGATGTACTTACGATTGCCCATGCCCAGCTCATACATATAGGAGAGCTGTCTGTGGCCGTGTCTGGTTTCGATTCTTTCAACCAGATCCTTGTGGTCCTTCTCGCACATCGCATAGATCAGATCCACGCATGCGGAGTCGATCGCGCAGATGTCGGTGGAAGCCAGGATGCCCACGTTCGGGGTGACGACCGGCTGAGCCGCAAGACCTTCGCAGTCACAGGAAACAGACATGTTTCTCATGACATTGACATAGGTGATGTTCTTGCCGAAGAAGTCAATGGTTGCCTTGGTGGATTCGCTGATCTTTTCCATGAGCTCATCCTCGACAACACCCCAGTCATTGCCGTTTTTGGCATGGATCATTGCCTTGCCGATGCGTCCGTCCGCGCAGCCGATGCCGATGTTCTTGTTGGAGCCGCCAAAGCCGCCCATTGTATGCCCCTTGAAATGGGTCAGAACGAACATGGAATCATAATCAACCATGGTCTTGCCATGGGTCATATGGTCAAACCACTTGCCGCCCTTGACGGGAAGATCGACGGTGCCTTCGGCATCCATGATGTCCACCGGGCAGAAGTCCCAGCCGTTGACCTTGAGGGTTTCAAGATGCTGCTCGGTTGTATAGCGGTCGCCGACATAGCCGACATAGAATGTGTTGGTTTCAACGATGGTGGCGTCTTTGAGGGAGTCGGTTGTCTCCATGACTTTCTTCACCCACGCGGAAGGAACGATGTTCGGTCCGTTCTTTTCACCGGTGTGCAGCTTGATGGCAACCTTGCCAATGATATTGGCACTCACCTTTTCATAAGCCTTTTTGATTCCTTCGGGAGAAAGGTCTCTTGTGAAATAAACAATGGATTCATTTCCTGTGCGTTCTTCATAAGGCACATATTTTGTTGTGTCAGTCATTCTTGACTCCTTTCAGGCCAACTCTTCTGAGCTGATTTATGTTTTTTATTTTACCTGTAATGAATATGATTTTCTATAACCATGCTCAATTAATCAGACAAGCTCTTTGGCACATTGTTTCAGCAGTGAAACAATCTCAAGATGCTGGGGGCACACGCTTTCGCACTGTCCGCACGCGATGCACGCATCCGCGCCGTTTCCCCTGGCGAGGATTTTTGCATAAGCCTGTTTTGCGTCGTTAATCCTGCCCTGCTCAATGCGCAGATTGGCAGCCTTGAAGATTTGAGGAATCGGAATCTCTTTGGGACATCCCTTTGTGCAATAGGAGCAGGCTGTGCAGCCGATTGCTCTGGAGGTGCCGAGAATCTTCTGCGCCTTGCGGATGACTTCCATTTCACTCTCATCCAGCGGCCTGAAATCCTTCATATAGGAAAGGTTATCCTTCATCTGTTCCGTTGATGACATTCCGCTGAGCACTGCCAGTACGCCATCCAGGCCCGCCGCAAAGCGGATCGCCCATGAGGCGTAAGAGAGATCCGGATTTTTATCTTTCATTAGTTTCTGGATCTCAGGTTTCGGACTGGCCAGGGCCCCGCCCTTGACCGGTTCCATGATCACGATCTGTTTGCCGTATTTTCTTGCCACCTCATAATTAGCTCTGGACTCGACGGAAGGATTTTCCCAGTCCGCATAATTGATCTGCAGCTGCACAAATTCCGCCTCCGGATGTGCATTGAGAATTTCCTCAAGCAGTTCGGGACCGTCGTGGAACGAGAAGCCGACATGGCGGATCACGCCTTTTTTCTTCTGTTCATTGACGAAATCCCAGAGATGATACTTTTCGTATTTGCGGTAATTGGATGACATCAGTGAATGCAGCAGATAATAGTCCACATAATCGGTGCCGAGTCTGTCCAGTGAGGTCTTCAGTTCCTTCTTCGCCATCTTTTCGGTGGGCATTGAAGCCGCAAACAGTTTGGTGGCAATGGTGAAGGAATCTCTCGGATGTCTTTCAATCAGCGCCTTGCGGATGGCCTTCTCACTTCCCGGATAGACATAGGCTGTATCGAAATAGGTAAAGCCCGCATCCAGAAACAGATCGACCATTTCCGATGTCTGCTCAATGTCGATGGAAATTCCCTTGCGTGGAAGTCTCATCAGGCCGAAGCCGAGTTTTTTGTCTGCCATGATTCATTCCTTCATTTCAGTTCATTGATGCGCCATCTTTGATAGCGGTTGATTGGTCTGTCAAAATATCTGTCGCCGCCTGTCTCCTTGAATATCTCCGCAAACACAGTCAATGCCTCATTTTCAATGTTGCGGATTCTGCCGGCAATCCAGGAAACCGCCGCCAGCTCATTTTTATCATTGATCATGAAAGCCATCTGCATCGTACCCCAGAGATTTCCGAGGATTGCCGCAACGGCTCTTTCATCCGGCTCTTCCAGAACATAAGTCTTTGATTCATGTTCTGAAAAATAAATCATCTTCGTGATGTGCTCACGTTCAAAGATGCGCTTTGCCTCATCGGTATAGACTTCCGGAATGTCCCTGCTTTTGAGCTCCTCGATATAAGGATCGGCAGGTTCTTTTTCCTCATGTGCCTCCTCATGATTTTCCTTTGTGACATCAAAGATCATGATGTCTACACCCGCTTCGGTGGAATGGCCTTCGGCGCGGTATACGGGTCTTGAAAGCAGATCTGAAAGATACGGGGAATCGCTCATGAATGCCGGGCATGCATGAAACGGCTTCGGTCTTGAGCCCGGTTCAAAGTAACCGTTGTTCTCCACAAACAGGCGGCAGTTTCTTCCCTGTGCATCAACTCCTTCAAACATGTATTTTGCGCACATATGGCGGATGCCGGCCGCGTCGGTTGTCTGCACATCGGCAGCTCCGGGCAGTACCTTTCCTTTGAAATGTTCAGAATCCACAAAACCGCCAAACGGAATGATCTTTGCCATTCCCCCTGCCGTTCGCACTTCTGAAACCGCATTGCGGTCGATTGTGATATGAAATGTCATGATCAGTGACGTCATGTGATACCTCTTTTCTTTTCAGGATGATGCCGGTGTACCGTTTTGAGACTCACCGCCTTGAAATCTGCGGATGGCTGTCAAGCTGCCTGTAAAAATAGGCGGCAGCCGCATGTGAAATATCATACAGGAAGTCAATCAGCTCCTGCTCGCCGATCGGTTCCGGTTCATTCAGCCATGCCAGGATGATACTGACCAGGCCGTCCGCGATATACATTTTCGACATCCTTAAAGAAAGATCCTGATCAATGAGTTCGGTGTTGGTGAATACCCCACGCAGCGTGCCGTCAATGAAAACGGAATGTATCATTTTGCGGAAACGCGGCTGTGAGCTTTTCGCCAGGATCTTCAGCAGATCGCGCTCTCTGTTCACACTGCGGATGCACCATTCATGAACGGTATAGGTCGCATCCCTGGATAAAGAAGAGATGATTTCCGGGGTCAGATCCGCCAGCATGTTTTTTTCAACATCCTTATATACTGCCTCCAGCAGCTGGTATTTGTTCTCATAGTGGCCGTAGAAAGCATTGCGCGAAATTCTCGCCTTTGCGCAGATGTCCTTGATGTGAATTTCCTCAATGGTTCTTTCCGAACAGCACACAAGAAAGGCATTCCGGATCAGTTCTTCGGTTTTGATATAGCGCAGATCATTGTTGCTCATAAAAACTTCCTTTTATATGACACTGTGTCAATCTGTCCACTTTATCGCACACATTCGGATTTCTGTCAATTTTTTTAAACGGACGCATGATCCTGTGCCTTTTCTTTTGTATCAGTGCAATCCCTTCTTCGCCGTTTCCAGGGATCCGAGTGTCCAGTCCCTGATCTTCTGTTTTGCGCTTTGCACTTCGGCCGAGCCCACTGCCAGTCCATCCAGAACGAACGATTCGGCGCATGTGCTTCTGATTTCGGCCACACTGCGGCCAAGCCCGCTGCCCGCATGGGTTGTAAACGGAATGATGGTCTTGTTTTCAAACGGATATGACTTCAGGAATTCATAAACCTGTTTAGGCATCGTGTGATAGTAAATCGGAAAGCCGAGATAGATGATTTCATATTGTTCAAAGTTCTCTACCGGTTTTGGAACATAAACGTTTTCCGGTTTCAGTGCTTCGGTTTTGTTGATCCGGTAAAGAGCTGAACCGGTGATTTCCGCAATCTGTTCAGCCACCTGCTCCGTATGGCCTTTGACAATCCGCTTCGTGTTTCCAAACGAATAATCCTTCGTCATGGAAAAGAAAGCCGTCAGTATTTTCTGATCTGAATGCATTGTGTTTCTCCTTTATGCGGCCAGAGCCAGATCTGTTCTCATGTACTGCAGTGTTGAGCGGATGACACTGAGCAGGAACATCGTTGAGATGGCTGCCACACTCACTTCCGTGATGATGAAGGCAAACCATACGGTATGGACAGTGCCGATGCGGGAAAGAATGAATGCGCTGATCAGCATGATCCCCAGCTGCATCAATGAAGTCAGAAGTGTTTTGGAGCTGTGGCCAAGGGCCTGGAAGAATGCGCCGAACAGCAGCGTCATACCGGAGAACGGGAAGACAAAGCTGACAATCTGAAGAGCCGTTGTGCCGATTTCAAGAACTTCTCCCTGCGCATTGAAGAGGCTTAACAGCGCCTGGGGCATCAGCTGGAAGATGCCTAAGCCGATCAGGGTGATTGCGATCGTGGCAATCAGACAGATCTTCATTGTTTCCTCAATCCTCTGTCTGTATCCGGCGCCGTAATTGTAGGAAATGATCGAAACAACCGTGTTCTTGAGTCCCCAGACAGGAATCAGAACAATGCTCTGAAGTCTGACATAAATCACATAGACGGCGGGAGCGGCAGCTGTGAACTGCAGAAGAATCTGGTTCATGCCAAAGATCAGCATCGGTGAAATGCTCTGCTGCAGAGCTGCCGGGAAGCCGACCCGGAAGATACCGCCCATGATTTCCCTGTCAGGTCTGAACATGTCAGCGCTGAAATGGATTTCCTTGTTTGTCTTTAAATTGAAGGTCAGTCCGACCAGGGCTGCCGCATGCTGGGCCGCAACGGTGGCGATGGCCGCGCCGCGCATGCCGAGTGCGGGCATACCGAACATGCCGAAGATCAGGATCGGATCGAGAATCAGATTGACCAGTGTTCCGGTCAGCAGGGAATACATGGAACCGATGGATCTGCCGGTTGCCACGAGCATTCGTTCCAGCATCACCTGGTTGGCCACGCCGAATGAGAACAGGCAGATGATCGATGTATACTGCACGCCGAGCTCACGGATCTCCGCGATGTCTGTCTGCATGCTGTAATAGAAGCGGACGGCAAATAAGCCGAACAGGAAGAAGACTGCAAAGCAGATCCACTCGATCAGAAGACCGTTGCCGGCTGCCTTGTCAGACGCATCTGTGTCCCCTTCGCCAAGCCGTTTGGAAAGCACCGCATTCATGCCGACGCTGAAGCCCACCGTCACGCATGCGATCAGGCTGGAAACCGGAGTGCCCAGTGACATGGCAGTCAGTGCGCTTTCGCCGAGTCTTGAAACGAAAATGCTGTCAACGACATTGTAGAGAGTGCTGACAAGCATGGAGAGGATGACGGGAACGGACATTTTGACAAGCAGCTGTTTAATCGGCAGCGTGCCCATGATGTTTTCTCTGTTTGAAGTTCTTTCGGACATATATTTGCCTCCTGTGCGCTCATATCTTATCCGGACACTTATATCCGTACCACGACGCAAAAAGCCCGATGATGACTTAAGTGACGGATTGCCGACATTCGTTACAAAAGGAGAAGAAAAAATGAGCCGCACTTTCGCGCATGCTCATAGATGATGATTGGTTTTCAGTGAATCATTTGACCAGACCGTTATCGGCAAGCCATGTGTCGATGTCCGCTTTGACGCTGTCAAAATCATTCTGGATCGTCTTGCCGGTCAAGGCCAAGCCGTCTTTGACATCCGCACCCGCAGCGGTGCTTCTGATCCGCTCAGGTGTGCCTGCAAGACCGCTGCCGCCATGGGTGACAAACGGATAAACCATTTTGCCTGAGAAGTCATAGCTTTCCAGGAAGTTATATACAATCATCGGCAGATCGCCATGCCAGATCGGATAGCCAAGAATGATTGTGTCATAGCTTTCCCAGTCTGTGACTGTATCCGAGATTTCCGGACGGGCTCCGCTCTTTTTTTCCTCATCGGCAATATTGACGGTTTCCATATAATCCGATGGATACGGATTGACCGGAACGATCTCAAAGGTGTCCGCGCCGCATGTTTCGGCAATATATTCCGCCGCAATGCGGGTGTTTCCCTTCTCAACGACACCGACTTCCCAGTTTTCGCCGGCTCTTGAGAAATAGACCAGCAGCGCCTTCTTTTCAGCATCTGCTGTTTCTTCGGTCTGTTCTGCTGTTTCAGCTGTTTTCTCTTCCACAGGCGCAGGTGTCTCTTCCGCCTTGTTGGCACCGCAGCCGCAAAGGCCAATCAGCAGTGCCGCAAGCATGATCATATTTTTCTTCATCGTCTTTCTCCTGATGTCAGCGGCTTGTTTCATCCCCGGACTTTTCCGGAATCTCTCTGATCACTTTTGCGGGACTGCCGCCGACGATTGTATTGGCCGGCACATCTTTGGTGACAACCGCGCCGCCGGCGATGACCGCGTTCTTTCCGACTCTGACGCCCGGCATGATCGAGGCTCCGGCACCGACCCAGACATTGTCTTCAAGGACAACGCTGCGGCATCTGAGCACATAGCGGTCATACAGATCATGATTGTCGGTGACGATTGTCACGTGCGGACCGATCTGCACATTGTTTCCGATGGTGATTCCGCCGATCGACATGGCTGTGAAACTGTGATTGATGAATACATGGTTTCCGAATGTCATCTGTTTGGGGAAATCGATCTGCACCGGTGTGAACAGGCCCAGACCTTCCGGGACATTGCCGTCAAACAGTTCATTCAGGGCTTCGCCCTGTTTCGCGGAGAGCGGTTCGGCGCTGTTGAGGTGATGCAGGGCTTTATAGGTTCTGTGCAGTTCTTCAACCACCGGACGGTATTCGGGGCTGTGCATGTCAACGGCTTCTCCGTTTTTCAGTTTTTCAAAAATATCCATGTTCATTTCTCTCTTTCTGTTCTTAAGGTACCATCGCTCCGTTAGCTTCTCAATCTCACTTAACGCACGGGCGTTGCATAGGTAACACCCGGATGTTTTTCGTTACAAAAAAGACAGAATCGCTTCTGCCTTTCATTTTTCAATGATCTCTTTGAGACCGTCATTGATCATTGTGGTTGTCAGCTGGATGATCCTCTCCACCGGCACCTTCTTGCCGTCCATGATCCACTGCTTATAGAGGCTGAGTGTCACACTGTTGGCAAATGTGCGGATCAGGTTCTGCTCGTATTCCGTATATTGTTTCAGTTCGGAATACTTTCTGTCATTGGCCTTTGTGACATTGCGGATCATGCGGCTGCGGATAATACTGTCGCTGCATGTGATCTTTTCATAGAATGGCCCCTTTTCTTCCGAGAACATGAAGAATTCGCGGGTCAGTTTGTCAATGTCACGGTATGTGTAATTCTTTGTCCGCCGGGCAAATTCCTCGGACAGTTCATCCTGGATCTGGGCCAGCAGATCATCCAGTGAAGGATAGTATGCATAGAAGGTCTTCTTGTTGATCATGGCGCGCTCTGCGAGTTCAGTCACCGTGATCTTTTCATAATCCTTCTCCAGCATCAGAGATTCAAAGGACCTGCGGATTGCCTCAAGGGTTCTTCTGACCCTGAGGTCTTCCCTGCCGTTCTGTTTCATCACAATCATTTCTCCTCAGGCCGGCTGTTTTAATCACATGTCAGGTTTAATTACCTGTTGTATTCCTCGCTCTTTGACCAGACGAAGTTGGATTCTCTGGCAGCGATCAGCCATTTGCCGTCAACCTTTTCATATTTATCATGATAGACGATGCCGTTGGTTGTCATCATGTTTTTGCCCTCGGCATTCTTTCCGATCAGGATTGTTTCATTATAAGCTGTGCCGGTGGCGTGTGTTTCATCGATAATGTCAAACAGCGCCTGGCCATTGTTATGGAAGTGAATGTCAAAGAGATTCATGAATCTTGTGCAGGAAGCCTCGATTGCCTCTCTGCCTTCGTAATGGGAAACATTTCCGTTGTTTTTTGCGGTCAGGGTTCCGTTTTCGGTGAACAGGAAGGATTGCTCATGAAGTCTCATCTCATCGGCGAGTACGCTGAATGTGTCACACAGTTCCTTTAAAGCAAATTTTTCTTCGAATAAGTTCATCTTTCTGATCTCCTCGTATATTGCTTGTAGATCAGGATATTTGGAATATAGAAGACGATTTCATTCCATCCCCTGCAGGGGATGGAATGAAAATCGGCTTTTCCCG
>CACWLH010000052.1 GCA_902761625.1 uncultured Erysipelotrichaceae bacterium | reverse complement strand
ACCCATAAAGGATGTTTAATCCGTATCCGTAGAGCGTTGGACTAGTGGAGTATCCAACGGTACCTATATATTCCTGTATAACGTAGTGCCCGGAGCACTCAGGCTTATCAATCAGGCCTGACAGCAGAACTGAATGTAATTCTTTCCTGCTTACAAGCCTCGCCTATAGTTCGCTAGAACTTAGGCGGGGTGATTGACTTTCGCTATACTTCGCTGTCGATACAGACGGGAAGCTCGGGATGTTTTTCAATATAGCGGATGCGGATTCTCTGGCCTACGGTGAAGGCACCGCCCGGATTGGAGAGGATGGCCTCCACGGTTTCATTGGCCTGGTTGCGGTAGACAATATGAACATCATATGTCCGTTTGACAACGGTATCGAGATCGGCCGATTCATGCTCCACAATGGATGTGACCGTGGCATAGGTTTCAATTCCTCTGGTTCTGACCCGGATCTGATAATACAGCACATAGAGAGCTCCGATCGCCAGGATCGCGATGATGATATATGAGAATGGATCGTCACTGAATGTCGGCATGCATACCTCCATTTTTTCATCATAGCCTAAAGCGAAAGAAAATGACACATTCATGCAGAGTCACTAATCAGAAATATTTCAAAAAAATAGATTTTTTACGCGGAGAAAAAATCAGTCCGCGCGGAATATAAGTGATCAGACGGCAATTATGCCGCAGAAAGGATACTGATTATGACTGAAAAAGATTTTCTCCCTCTGACCCATCCCCGTGTTTTCCCTGTGTTTGTGCATGAACATCCTGACCTGCTGAAAGAAATCATGCATCTTTTCTTTCCCGATGTGGAAATCACACGGCTGATTTCTTCTTCAGATTTATGGGAATACTTCGGCATCCATACGGATCCGGATGATGAATCCCCTGATCTGAATCCCGATGAGCCCGAATATCTGATTGACGACGTTGTGATTCAGACAGACGGCACGATTGAAGTCAGACTCTTAAGATATCCGCTGGATGATGAGGAATATGAAGAAAGGGAAACGGAAATGATCGCCTGTCTGTTTTCTCCCAAACCCGTCAGCGGATCGGAACATGCACTGAGCAGATATGAAGTGGTGGATGTCCTGAATGAAAACAGACGATATGAATATTCACCGCGCATCCTGACAGTCAGCTATCGTGCGGATGATGAAAGGCTGAATGATGAGCAGAATGCATTCCTGACTTACCTGAGAGAAGGGAAACCCGGAAACACTGCAACACCCCTGGTGAAAAAAGTTCATGAGCAGGTGTGGACCATCAACAGGGACCAGGGCTGGCGCACATTCATGAATTTCGTCGAATCCATTCAGAACAGCGAAACATATGTGGAGGACTAAGAATCATCCTGATCAGACCGCAGAAGCAGATACCTTTGCATGAAAACCATGTGAATTGCCTGAGGAAGCACGGAATCCCGTGCTTCTTTTTACGCTCTGTGATACGATTTTGCGGGTGATAAATTATGAAAATGAAAAGAGAATTCCCCTTTGCAAGGGTGAGCAGAAAACAGGAGGCCTCATTGAAGAAAGGCCATCCGTGGATTTATGAGGATGAGATCAGTGAAACTGAGGGTGAAATAACCAACGGCTGTCTGATCGATGTGTTCGGAACGAAGAACAATTATCTCGGCACCGGCTTTTACAGTGAGAAATCAAAGATCCGCATCCGCATTCTCGGCACCAATGCCAATGAGAAATACGATGATGCCTTCTTTGAGAGAAAGGTGCGTTATGCACTGCAGTACCGTAAGGATGTCATGGCGGATGATATGAAGGCATGCCGTCTCATCCATGGCGAGGCGGACGGTCTGCCCGGATTGACCGTGGACCGCTACAATGACATTCTCGTGACGGAAGTGGCAAGCTATGGCACCGAGATGCATAAGGATGTCATTTATAAAGCGCTGACTGATCAGCTGAATGAGATGGGCGAAACCATCAGCGGCATCTATGAGCGCAACGAAGGCGATCTGCGTCTGAAGGAAGGCCTGTCCCAGTACAAAGGCTGGTATGGAGAGAAACATCCTGAAAGCTGTGTGACCGAAATCCTGGAAAACGGCATTTATTATGAGGTGGATGTAGAGAATGGTCAGAAGACCGGTTTCTTCCTCGATCAGAAATACAACCGCAGAGCCATCTGGAATATTGCCAAAGGCAAGCGGGTGCTTGACTGCTGCACACATACCGGCTCCTTTGCCCTCAATGCGGCCAAGGCAGGCGCAAAGAGTGTTCTGGCAATGGATATTTCCGAATCCGCACTGGAAATGGCGAAGAAGAATGCGGAAAGAAACAATCTGCACCTGGATTTCAGACAGGGAGATGTGTTTGAAGTGCTTCCGCAGTTAAGAGCGGAACATGCACAGTTTGATTTCATTATTCTCGATCCGCCCGCCTTTACCAAAAGCAGAAAGACATTCCACAATGCCAAAGGCGGTTATAAGCAGATCAACAAAGAAGCGATGAGACTGCTTGGCAGGGGCGGCTATCTTGCCAGCGCCTCCTGTTCACACTTCATGCCGGTGGCCGAATTCCGCAATATGTTAAGCGAAGCGGCGTCGGAAGCGGGCGTTTCCATCCGTATTATTGAGGAGCGGCATGCCTCCATGGACCATCCCGTGCTTCCGGAAGTGCCGGAAACTGAATATTTGAAGTTTTTTATGGTTCAGATTGTATAAACATATGATATAGTATTTATTTTGTTTCTCACCTTGGAAAAAACTGTTCAAAATGGTATAATTTTCCCATGAAAGCGGGGAAAAAACCGATGTACAAAGTGAATGACATAGTAGTTTACAGACGCGATGTATGCAAGGTTGTCGGCAAGCACCGCAGCGATTTTACCGGCGAAATGTGCTATGACCTCGTGCCGTATCTGAAACAGGACGGTTCCGTGAAAATGCAGGTGCCGGTATCCAACAAAGCCGGAAATCTGAGAGATCTGATCACAGAAGAACAGATTCAGCAGCTGATCAAGGACACACCTGACATTGAAATACTTGAAAACAAGCCTGCCAATATGAAGAGCCAGTATGCGGCGCTGCTCAAGGGCAACGCGGTATCGGATCTTGTGCGCATCATCAAGACTTCATACGGCCGCAACAAGGCACGTATGGAGCAGCACAAGAAACTGGCCAGTATTGATGATGAATATCTGAAAAAGGCTGAGAAATACCTTTACGATGAAATTTCGGTGGCGCTTGGCATGACTTATGATGAAGCCAAGGCGCATTTTGAGGACGAAGTCGCAAAGATTTCCGGTGAATAATCAATCCAAAAGGGAAGAGGAATCTCTTCTCTTTTTGTTGTGGAAAAACAATGAGGACTGTATATGGGCATGTATGGAATTGACATCTCCGAACACAACGGCGAAATTGATCTTACGCAATACAAAGACCAGTTCGTGATCATCAGAGCCGGCTGGGGCTGGGCAATTGAGCAGAAGGACAGAATGTTTGAGCGCAATGTGCGCGAGTGCATCCGTCTGAATATTCCCTTCGGTGTCTACTGGTATTCCTATGCGGTGGACATGGAAAGCGCAAAAGAAGAGGCGGAGGTCTTTCTGAAAGTGATTGCCCCGTACAAAGAGAAGATCAGCCTTGGCGTATGGGTGGACCAGGAGGATGCGGATGGCTGGAAAGTGAAGAACGGTTTCCGCATCAATCGCGAATACATCACGGAAATCACCACTCTGATGTGCTCCATGATCAAAGCGCAGGGCTATCATACCGGCATCTACTGCTCATACAGCTGGCTTGGCTATCTTGGACCAAAGTGCGCACAGTATGACCGTTGGGTGGCGCATTGGGGAACGGACAATGGCGAAAAACAGAATGACATGTCGCAATACAGTTCCATTCATCAGTTCACCACAAAGCCGCTTGACCGCGATTATACGGACAAGGACCTTTCCGCTTTCAGAGCGAAGAAAGAGAAAACGGACCTGAAAGACGGCGTGATTAACATTGCCTAAAAGTATGTATTCATGTTATATTTAGCAGGAATGGGGGAGTAGCGGACGTATCTTTAAAGACGTGGAGTGGTCGTCATCACGGCATCAGCCCGGCGCTCCTTAATCCGCAAGACTCATACAGCCTTTTTCAGCTGTGTGGGAAGAATGCAATGTTAACCGACAAGCAGCTGAAAAACTGCTTGTTTTTTTGCCATAAGGGGGAATTTATGACATTAGCTTCTTTGGATTGGGGTATGATCCTTGGCGGTTTCGGATTATTCATGTTCGGAATCAAGTTCATGGGAGACGGACTCAAGGCAGTCGCCGGAGACCGGCTCAAGGACCTGATCAACAAGTATACATCCAATCGTCTGTCCGCACTTCTGATCGGTATTGTTCTGACTATCATCATGCAGTCTTCCAGTGCCACCAGCGCCATTTCCATCGGCCTTGTCCGTGCAGGACTGATGACACTTGAACAGGCTGCCGGTATTATACTGGGTGCGACGATCGGTACAACCGTCACATCATTCCTGATTTCCATCAGCATTGAAAAATACGCGATGTTCATCATCTTCGCGGGCTGTGCGCTGATCTGCTTCTCCAGCCGTACAAAGCTCAAGCAGAGCGGAAACGTATTACTTGGCTTCGGACTGATCTTCTTCGGTATGGCGGCGATGGGCGATGCCCTGGCTGCTCTCAAGGAGCTCCCGCAGTTTGAGGCAATCGCTCTGAAAATGAGTGAACAGCCGTTACTGGCACTGCTTGCCGGTATTCTTCTGACTGCCGCTGTACAGTCTTCCGCTGCCACCATCGGTGTCATCCAGAAACTGTATATGGCCGGCGCGGTCAGCTTCTCCGCTTCGCTTCCGTTCATGTTCGGCGCCAACATCGGCACAACCATGACCGGTATTCTGGCAGCGATCGGCGGCTCCACCGAAGGCAAGCGCACCGCGGCACTGCATACAACCCTGAACGTGATCTCCACGATTTTCGGAATGCTGCTGCTTAAACCGTATGCAGCCTTCATCCAGTCGGTCTTCGGAAATCTCAATCCGATGATGCAGATCGCGATGGCCAACATCGTCTTCAAGACAGTCACAACCCTGCTGTTTGTTCCGTTTGTCAATCAGCTGGTTGCCTTCGTCAAGAAGATCATCCCCGGCGAGGAAAAAGAATCCTACGACTACGGCTTCGATCAGCTTGAAGCGGATGTCGGTGCCGTTCTTCCTTCCGCTGCGGTTGATGTGGCAAAACAGTTCATTCTCAAGATGGTCGATATCGTCCGTTACAATACAGCTGAGGCGCTCACCTATATGAAGAACAAGGGCGGGGATGAACTCAGACAGAAGATTGACGAACGTGAGGCTCTGATCAATCAGTTCGACCTCAAGGTCACTGAATATCTGATCAAGCTTTCCCAGAAACCCAACCTGACAATCAATGACACAAACAACATCCGTTCCTATCTTGACGCCCTGAAGAACTTCGAAAGAGTCGGCGACCTGACTCAGAACCTGGTTGAATTCTTCGAAATGGCATATGAGAAGAAGGAAGACTTCACCGAAGATGCCAGAGCTGAAATGGAAGCGATGTTTGAAAAGCTGATCGAGATGTTCGATGTCGCGGCAGAAGTCTTCGTTACCAACGACGAGGCAACATACGAGAATCTCAGAAGACTTGAACATGATCTGGATACAATGGAACTGGATGCCAGACGCCATCACTTCAGAAGAATGCGCGACGGCTCCTGCAACGGTCAGGTCACATCAAGCGTCTACTGCGATATCATCGGTACTCTGGAAAGAATGGGCGACCATTGCTGCAACGTCGGCAAGGCGACTGTCACAGGCTTCACCAGCGACCTCTCCGATGATGAGATGATTCCGGCTTAACAAAAAAATTCAAAAATGCAGATCTCATTGAGGTCTGCCTTTTTTATACATTCTTTTCAGGTTGAAAACAGTTGATAAAAGTTGAAAACAGTTGATGCCGTGATACAATGAAATACATAAGGGGACTGGGATGCCAAGGGAAAGAAAAGACGGACATTATATCAATCTGAGAATTGACAGAACGCTTTATGACCGTTTCTCAAAGTATTGCGATAACGAGGAACGGACAAAAACCGCAGCGCTGGAGCGGATGCTGCGGGCGTATCTGGATGCCTATGAAAAACAGAAAAACGCAGGCACCCCCGGGAGGTTATGAAAAAGGGGAAAAGACTGAAATTGCTGCCGTTTACCGTTCTGCTGACCGCTCTTTCATTCACGGTCTATGTGCCGGGAATCCTGCTGATGCAGAATGCCAGAAATGAGATATCCATGCAGATTCAGGATATCGAAAGAAAAATCGAAAGCCTTGAGGAAGTCAATCACGAACTTTCCGTCGAAGTGGAGAATCTGAAAAACGGATGACTGCACAGCCGGTCATCTTTTTTTGGAGACAGATGCGTGAATACACGCAGCGTATGCTATTGTAGTAACAGAGAAACAAGAACCGGAGGTCAGGAATATGGTCTACCCGAAGCCGCTGTCTGAAAAGTCATTGAAAAAGAAATATCTGGAAGCTGAAATCAGTGATGAGGAACAGGTGCTTTTTCATCAGCTCTTTGATATCTGCGCTGCCCTGTACGGATTGATCACTGTTCAGGAAGCCTATGATCTGTATGAAGGGTACAGAAAGAAAAACAATCATCAGAAAATCAATAAGGCAAAACTGCTCGCTTTTACAGACATCGCCAGACGCGAAGAACTTCCGTATTATGTCTATGAAATGAAAGAGGTTTTCGATGAGGAGACTGAAAAAAAAGAAGACAGGCTTCTCATTCGCCGGGAACTCGTCACCAACGGTATGAACCGCTTCCATAATGTCTATTCGATCTCGGAGAAAGGATCACAATACCCTCCGTATGTTCCGGAAGATCTGTTTGCGCCGATTGAAGACTATACTTCGCTCGCGGAAATCAAGCTGCAGAGTTATCTTGACAATCTCGTCTCTGACGCAAAGGAAATAAAATTTCCTATAACAAAACCATTCCGAATCCGAACCGCGGAAAAAAGCTCAGACGCTTCAGTTTTGAAAACTCATTTGAACGATATGTATCGGAAAAGGGTGTGAATCCTCATGATCAGATGAGCTATTTCCGTAAAAGATCAGAATACCTGAAAAGCATTCCGGCTTCCGAAAGAGTCATGGAAGAATTGAAATTCACTGAAAACATCGGATTTATCAGTATCACCGATTATCTGAGCATGATGTTCGACGATCTGGAAGAAATGGGTGTGAAGATTACTGTTTCAGTAATGAGCAGGATGGCAAAGCTTGTAATGGATTTCCATAACAATTTTCACAGCTGGTCAATGAACGGCTGGTCTCCGGCTGAACTTGCACGCTCAATGCCGAAAAGCAAAGGGCCGGTCCAGATTGCATTCGGAAAGAATATTGAGAAGATGATCGCAAATGGCGAATATGACCGTAAAGAACTCGTGGAGATGGCTGAGAAAGCAGGCCTTCGGGTTGAACCGAACTCCAGGAATGGAAAGTCCTGAGATGCAAAGGAAGCGTTCTTCGCTTCGGGGCAGAGGAAAGCTTTCAATGAAATGCTTGATTTTCTGATGCATCCGTTTCATACTGGCATGGTGCAGGTAATTTGCAGAAAGTTTTTATATGAACGTTTTTATTTTTGCCCTTAACAGCATGGCCCTTGGCTTCGGACTGGCAATGGATGCCTTCTCCGTATCGCTTGCCAACGGTCTCCATGAGCCGCAGATGAAATTGAAAAGAATGTTCCTGATCGCCGGAACATTCGCCTTCTTCCAGTTTCTGATGCCGCTGCTCGGCTGGATCTGCGTACATACGCTGCTGGAATATTTCAATGCCTTCTCAAAACTGATTCCTTATATCGCGCTTGGTCTTCTTTCCTTTATCGGCGGAAAGATGCTGATTGAGGGAATCAAGGGCGAAGAAGGGGACAGTGAAGAGGTCGGCAAAGGGGCACTCTTTGTGCAGGGCATCGCCACATCCATCGATGCGCTGTCTGTCGGCTTTACGATCGCCCATTATCAGCTGCTTGAAGCAGTCATTGCTTCATTGATCATCGGCGCCGTCACGCTTGTGATCTGTCTGGCAGGACTCAAGATCGGCAGAACCTTCGGTATGAAGCTGGCCGGCAAAGCATCCATTCTCGGCGGTGTGATCCTGATCGCGATCGGTCTGGAAATCTTCATCACCGGTGTATTCTGAAATGTCTGGAACGGATATCGTTCCTTTTTTTGAGCCAATTGAAAAAGTTCCCCTCCGGGAACTTTTCGTTCAATTATGCATTTGCATGAGAGCGGGCGGAAGAAAGCGGCAGATTCAATCCTTCTGATAGTCGCGGCTCTATATATACTTTCATTCAATTATTTGAAGAACTTTTCAGCAATTCTGATGACGCCTGCGCCATCCATCAGACCGTATGTGCGCATGTCAATGTCGCTGACCGGTGTATCAGGGAAAGCAGCCTGGACTTTCTTGAGCGCATAGCGCACCTGCGGACCGATCAGAATGACATCGGAACCCTCGCCTTTGGCAAGCTCATCGAGGGAATAGGCGGCAATATCATATTCCTTGCCTTCTTTTTTTGCGATTTGCTGCATTTTTGTGACGAGCATACTTGTGGACATGCCTGCACAGCAGAAGAGTGTGATTTTTCTCATGATGTTTTCCGTATACAGAAACTGTATACACTTCCTTTCTTCCCTTTGTTAACGTCTCAGGGCTGACTCTTTGATCGGGGCATCGATTGTTTCAGAGCGGATGATTGATGTGCGCATGCCGTCATATTTCTGCTGTAATGAATGCAATGGCCGGAATGCACAAAAAGAATGATCTGAATCCTCGATGATGTTGTTCGGTCGGGATGCGCTCACGCTCATATGCTTGTAAAATGAACGGATCACACCGGTGTATTTCTGATTTCATCATAAAACGCATGCATGTATGACGCAATTGTTTTGCTATATGCAATGCGCGAAAATATGCAAATTCCGGAAATTATAAAAGACACAGCATGGAGCTGTGCCTTTAACATTCTGTTTCACTTGCGTGAATGATTTTAAACTTTGATCTTCGGCAGTACATTTGCGAAGCTGTCCTGGATGAGCAGGTCCGCTTCGGAATCATATGCGGTAATGGAGCGGTTGATCAGCACCAGATGTTTGCCATGGAAATAGCGGATCAGTCCGGCTGCTGGATAAACAACCAAAGAGGTGCCAAGCACAATCAGAACATCCGCGCTGGAAATAGCTGCGACCGCCGCATTGAGAACGTAAGAGTTGAGTCCTTCCTCATAAAGGACCACGTCCGGCTTGATGATGCCGCCGCATTTGGGACAGCGGGGAACGCCTTTGGAATTGGCAATGAATTCCGCATCATAGAATGCGTTGCAGTCCATGCAGTAATTGCGCAGTACGGAACCGTGCAGTTCATAGACTCTCTTTGAGCCTGCCTTCTGATGAAGGCCGTCAATGTTCTGGGTCACAACGCCGAGTGACTTTCCTTTTTTCTCCAGTTCCGCCATCAGTTTATGGGTGAAGTTGGGCTCCGCATCCAGATAGAGCATCTTGTCCTTGTAGAAACGGTAGAACTCTTCCGGATCCGCATCAAAGAAACTGCGTGAAATGATGGTCTCGGGCGGATATCTGTACTGCTGGTTGTAAAGGCCGTCCTGGCTTCTGAAATCGGGAATGCCGCTGTCCGTGGAGACACCGGCGCCGGTGAAGAAAACAATGCGTTTTCCTTCGTCAATGATTTTCTGGAGCTTCTCAATTTTGTCTTCCATATCAATGATCCTCCTGTTTCTGGTATGTATTGATGAGACTTTCGCCGATGTCATGCATCCGCTGTCTCAATGATTTCGGCCGAACGACCTCCATCCGCTCATAGAACTGCAGCAGCCAGCTGATCAGGGTGGGGGTGATGGCGCTGCGGATGGAAGCGATGAAGTGCTTCTCATCCACGGCTGAGATGATGATATCCTTTCCGAATTCATCAAATACAATATTTGCAAGGGAAAGCTCAAAGCGCACGGTGATCGTTTCCGCTTCGCCATGATACATGTTGAATGAGGAGCGGATATGATCTTTCAAAGAGAAGTAAACGGGATCCGCCTGTTCCTCCTCAATCACATGGATCATGTCCATCTTGTCAATGCGGTAATTGGCAAAGGACTGATGCACCGGTGAATAGAATACACAGTAATAACGATTGGAGTCCGAAAGCAGGGCATAGGGAATCAGATGGTATTTTTTGTTTGCTTTGCGGTATTGTTTCTTTCTTGTCACAGTCAGATCGTAATAGCGGAATTCCACCGGATTTCTCTGTGAGATGGCCTTTAGAAGGATACCGATGGTTTTGAGGATCTGATCATTTTCCGTTTTGGCTGCGGAAAGCATGTTTTCAGGCAGGCTTTTCTGCTCATATTCACTGAGCATTCTGCGGATCTTATCAGAAAACCGCATGCTGGTATCCGCGCTCAGGGCATTGGAAACATTGACAGCGTCAATCAGAAAGAATGATTCCGCCTGGGTGAACGGATGGCGGATGCGGTAGCCCTGTTTCCCGTTTCTGGCTTCATAGCGGATCTCTTCCCCGAATTCATTCAGGGCATTGATCGCTTTGTATACACTTCGTCTGTCCGCCTCATATCCCATTTCGGAAAGATACTGCCTGATTTCACGCATTTCAACGACATGTTCCGCGTCACTGTGCGCAAGCAGAATCGATCTGACCATCAGCGGCAGATAAATGATATCGGCATGTTTCATGAATTCTTTTTCCTTTTTCTTTATTGTACACCGCCGTGTACAACCCGCCAAATGAAAATCCATATGATTAAAGTGTGAAGAGGGGAAAAAGAATATGAATGAGAAAACAAAGATGATGATCAATGAGGGAATGCTGTTATGGGCATTCGGATGCGCAGTCAATCATGAGGACAAGGCGGCAGTCGCACTTGCGATCTGCGCTGTGATCTACACGATTCATACCTACGGCGGCTGGGTCAGAGTGCATGTGCTCAAGGGTCTGATTGCGGTGGATCTCTGCCTGGTATTTGCCCATATGTGCGGGCTGTCCCATATTGTTCCGGCAATCGGCGCGGTGATCGCGGCCAATACATTCTTCGCCATCATGACTCTTGCCAACAGCTGGAAACTCATGGACAGAGCGGTGCGCGTGTTTGCGGTGATTCTGCTTGTCTATGGGGCAATGGCATTCATCTTTCCGTCGGATCAGTTCAGCTTCGGCCAGCTGCTTGCGCTGATCCTGCTGATCTTCGCACCGGTGCTTCTGGTCTATACAGCAAGAGTGTTCGCGGATGATCCTGCGAAGACTTATCATGGCGGAAGACTCACAAATGATATAGAATAACTCTTGTATTTTATGACAGAGTGGCTGATCGCAAAGTTTGTAAAAAACGCGGAAAACACCGCTGATCCCGCGGTGCGCGTCAGATACGGAACATTCAGCAGTATGACAGGCATTGCCTGCAATATACTGCTTTTTCTGCTGAAAGGGGCGATCGGCATGTTTGCCGGCTCGATTGCCGTTCTTTCCGATGCCTTCAATAATCTGTCCGACTGTCTTTCCTGCCTGATTTCGCTGTTCGGCTACCGCATGGCAGCCAAACCGGCGGACAAAGAACATCCCTTCGGCCATGGCCGCAGTGAATATGTGGCTTCTCTGTTCATAGCATTGATCATTTTCCTGGCCGGCTTTGAACTGCTGATATCAAGTGTTTCCAGAATCATTCATCCTTCCCCGGTGCGTTTCACCTGGATCATGGTTTTCATTCTGATTTTCTCGATTCTGGTCAAGCTCTGGATGAGCGTGTTCTATATGAACATCGGCAGACGCATTGACAGCTCAACCCTGATCGCTTCCGCCCAGGATTCCAGAAATGATGTCCTTTCCACGGCTCTGACGTTAGCGGCAATGTTACTGTCGCTCAGCGGCATATCATTCCCGCTTGACGGGATGGCCGGATGCGTGATCTCATTGCTGATATTGAAGGCGGGCTATGACATTGCAAAAGAAATCATTACGCAGCTGCTTGGCAGACCGCTTGATCCGCAGCTGGGCAAAGATATCACAGAACAGATCCTCTCTCATCCTGAAATCCTCGGCGTTCATGATCTGATTGTCCACGATTACGGACCCGGTGTGCAGATCGGCAGTGCCCATGCTGAAGTGGATGCCGATATGACCCTGATCAAAGCTCATGAGATCATCGATTCAGCGGAAGAGGAGATCCTTGAGAAGTTCCATGTGAATATGACCATTCATGCGGATCCGGTTGAGACGCACAATGAAACGATGCGTTTATACAGAGCCACTTTTGAGGAGGTTCTGCACCATCTTGACAGCAATCTCAGTCTTCATGATTTCCGTCTGAGAAAGAAGGGGGATTGTGAGGAGGCAAGCTTTGATATCCTGATTCCTTATGAGTGCGCATTGAAACAGGAAGACATTGATGAGCAGCTCAGGGAAGTATCCAAAACCATCGGCATTCGGATTTCCGTCATTTATGATCACGACTATACGGGTGAAGCCTGATGAACAGCCGGATGAAAAGCAATCTTCTGCTGATATTGACAGCACTCATCTGGGGTGTGGCGTTTGTTGCACAGGCAAGCTCCATGGAACATATCGGACCATGGACATTCACCTGTGTGCGCTCTTTCATCGCCGGATTTACGCTTTGGGCATTGATGCCTTTGCTAGATAAAATCAGAAGCGATGTCCGCAAACCCGTTACGGACGATGAGAAAAAGCATCTGCTCAAGGCGGGCATTGTCTGCGGTGTATTCCTGTGCTTTGCCAGCATGTTCCAGCAGTATGGCATTCTTTATACAACCGTTGGCAAGGCGGGATTTCTGACCGCGCTCTATGTCGTGCTTGTGCCTTTGCTCGGTTTATTCCTTGGTCATCAGAGCAGCGTGAAAATCTGGATTGCCGCATTCATTGCGCTGTGCGGTTTCTGGTTTCTTTCCGTCAGGGAAAACTTCACGGTCGGCTTCGGCGATCTTCTGCTTGTCATCTGTTCCTTGCTGTTTGCCGGCCACATTCTGGTGATCGATCATTACGGTCCGGGCACAGACGGCATCCGGCTCTCATGCATTCAGTTTTTTACCGTCGGAGTGATCTGCCTGGTTCCGATGATCCTTGAAAAGCCTTTGCTTTCCGATTTGTTCAAAGCGGCTGTGCCTGTTCTTTACGCAGGCGTGCTTTCCAGCGGGGCGGGCTACACATTGCAGATATTGGGACAGAAGGATGCCGATCCGGCTGTGGCGGGAATGATTCTTTCTCTGGAGTCGGTCTTCTCGGCACTGGCCGGGTATGTGCTTCTGCATCAGGTGCTGAGCATGCGCGAACTGCTTGGCTGCGCATTGGTATTTGCGGCTGTCATTCTTTCCCAGCTTCCCGGAAAAAAGAAAACGGAATGAGAAATTTTCACATCTCATCCCGTATTTTTTTAACTTCTTCAGTTGGAGCGGATCATCAGTTCGGTGATCTTTCTTGCATAGGCAGCCGGATCCTCAATCGGTAATCCCGCAATCAGCAATGCCTGGTTGTAGAGGACATCGGTGTAATCCTTCAGTCTGTCCGGATTTTCCGTATTCATTGCCTGCAGTTTTGCGAAGACAGGGTGGTCCGGATTGATTTCCAGAATCTTGACAGCCTTCATGCCCTGGCCTTTTGCCATCGGATCGTTGGCCATGTATCTTTCCATTTCCAGGGAGAGACCCTCATCCGCAACGATGCAGACGGGGTCGTCCTTGAGTCTTGAGGAGATGCGGACATCCTTGACCTTGCCGTCCAGGGCATCCTTCATGGCGCTGAGCATATCCTTGTTGGCCTCAGCCTTTTCTTCCTTTTCCTTCTTCTCTTCCGCGGAATCCAGATCCAGATCGCCGGCTGTGACGGATTTGAACGGTTTGCCGTCATAGTCTCTCATGATCTGTGTGCAGAATTCATCGCGCTCATCCAGGAAGTAGAGAACCTCATAGCCCTTGTCTCTGATTCTGCTCATGACAGGCAGCTTTTCGATTTCCTCTGCGCTTGAACCGCATGCGTAGTAGATCTCTTTCTGATCCGCAGGCATTCTTTCAACATACTCTTTCAGAGTGACATACTTTCCTTCCTTGGAGGAATGGAAGAGGATGAGATCCTGGAGTTTGTTCTTGTTGATGCCGTAGTCCTTGTAAATGCCGTATTTCAGATTGAGACCGAAGTTGTCGAAGAACTTCTCGTAATTCTCACGCTCATCCTTGAGCATGTCTTCCAGTGAGGACTGGATCTTCTTTTCAATGGATCTTGCCAGCATTTTAACCTGTCTGTCCTGCTGGAGGATCTCTCTTGAAATGTTGAGGTTGAGATCATCGCTGTCAATCAGACCTGTGACAAAGCGGAAGTGATCAGGCAGAAGGTCCTTTGCCTTGTCGAGGATGAACACACCCTTGGAATAAAGCTGCAGACCGGATTCATAGGTCTGGTAATAGAAGTCATACGGTGTGCGGCCGGGAATGAACATCAGCGCTGTATAGGAGAGGTTTCCTTCGACACTGTAATGCATGACCCTGGCCGGGTCCTCCCAGTCCATATATTTTGCCTTGTAGAATTCGTTGTATTCCTCCGGCTTGATTTCACTCTTCGGTTTCTTCCATAAAGGAATCATGGAGTTGAGAGTTTCCATTTCCTTTGTGTCAATGGTCTTTTTCTCATCGGTGGGATCAGGAATGGACTTAGTGACTTCCATCTGGATCGGGTATCTCACATAGTCGGAATATTTGCGGACAAGATCCTTGATCTTGTATTCTTCCAGATATTCGGAATACTTCTCATCATCGGTATCCTCTTTCAGAGAAAGGGTGATCTTTGTGCCGACGGCATCACGTTCTGATTCATTGATCGTATAGCCGTCCTCACCGCTGGAAACCCATGTGTGGGCAGGTCCGCCATTAACGGAAAGGGACTCCACTGTGATTTTATCTGCGACCATGAAGGCGCTGTAGAAGCCGACGCCGAACTGGCCGATGATATCAATGTTGTTTTCAGCTTTCTCAAGCTGTGCGCGGAATTCCGCGGAACCGCTCTTGGCGATGGTGCCGAGATTCTTTTCCATTTCCTCGGCGGTCATACCGATACCGGTATCCTCGATGATGAGCTGCCTGTTCTCCTTGTCAATGGTCAGGGTGATCTTCAGATCGCTCTGATCGATCTTCTTTGACGGATCGGTCAAAGAAAGATAATGTCTTTTATCCAATGCATCAGAAGCGTTGGAAATCAGTTCTCTCAAGAAAATTTCTTTATTCGTATAGATCGAGTTGATCATCAGTCCGAGCAGACGTTTTGACTCGGCTTTGAATTGTTTTTTAGCCATATTCAATCCTCCTTTAGCACTCTTTCTATCTGACTGCTAAACCATCTTAGCACTCGTTGTATGCTTTTGCAAGATTCACATCTTCGTTTTGAGGAAAGCATGTTAAGATAACGGCATGAAAGAAATCGATGTCAGAAAGATTGAGGACGCCATCGCGTCCATGTGCTCCGAGATCGCCGTTGTATACAACCGGCCGATCCGCAGAGCACTCGAAAAGGCGAAGGAAACGGAAACCGGCGAAAGGGCATCCGCAGTCATGGAGATGCTGATTGAGAATGCGGAAATCGCGGAAAAGGAGAATATTCCCATCTGCCAGGATACCGGCATGGCCATCGTCTTTTTAAAGATCGGCCAGGAAGTTCATCTTTGCGGCGGCTCATTGAATGAAGCTGTCAACCGCGGGGTTGAAAGAGGCTATGGCGAGAATTATCTGCGCGCCTCGGTGGTGGCTGATCCGCTTTATGAACGCAAAAATACCAAAACAAACACACCGGCTGTGATCTATACGGAAATCACGGACGGCGAAGAGGTTGAAATCGAAATCATGGCCAAGGGCTTCGGCTCCGAAAACAAGTCGGCGGTGAAGATGCTGACACCGGCGGATGGCGAGAAGGGAGTCATAGACTTCGTTGTCGAAACCGTGAAGAATGCCGGCCCCAATGCCTGCCCGCCGTTTGTGATCGGCGTGGGCATCGGCGGCACATTTGATTACTGTGCCGTGCTTTCCAAGAAAGCGTTATTGAGAAATGTCGATGAGCATAACCCCGATGAAAAATTCGCGAATCTTGAGAAAGTGCTTCTGAATGAAATCAACGCGCTGAATATCGGCCCCATGGGCTTCCATGGCAAAACGACAGCGCTGGCCGTGCAGATTGAACAGGCACCCACTCATATTGCCGGGATGCCGGTGGCGGTCAATGTGTGCTGCCATGTATGCAGACATGCAAAGGCGGTGATCCGATGAAAAAACTGAGACTTCCCTTAAGCGAAGAAGAACGCATGAGCCTCAAGGCGGGAGAGCCGGTGCTTCTTTCCGGTGAGATCTATACCGCCCGCGATGCCGCTCATAAAAAACTTCATGAACTGATTGCACAGGGAAAAGAGCTTCCCGTCAATCTGGAAGGTGCGACGATCTATTACGTCGGTCCGACACCTGCCAAAGAAGGCCAGGCCATCGGTTCCGCCGGTCCCACTACCAGCGGCCGTATGGATCCTTACGCTCCTGAACTTCTCGATCTTGGCCTCAAAGGTATGATCGGCAAGGGCAGACGCAATCAGGCGGTCAAAGACGCGATCATCCGCAACAAGGCAGTTTACTTTGTGGCAGTCGGCGGTGCCGGCGCACTTCTTTCCCATTCCATCAAGAAACGGGAGATGGTCGCCTTTGAGGAACTGCTTGCCGAAGCACTGACGAAACTGACTGTCGAAGACTTCCCGTGCTTTGTCGGCATCGACTGCACAGGCACTGATATCTATGATCTTGATTAGCGCATGCCTGGCAGGCGTCAACTGCAAATACAGCGGCGGCAATAACGAAGTCCCCGAACTGAAAAAACTCTATGAGGAGGGCAAAGCCGTACTGGTCTGCCCGGAGGTCATGGGCGGCTTAAGCACCCCGCGCATTCCGTGCGAAATCAGAAACGGCCGTGTGTATAACACAGAAGGGGAAGACAAAACGGAAAAATATGTCCGCGGGGCAGAAAAAGCTTTCAGGATCTGTCTGGAAAACAACTGCAGGATTGCGGTTCTCAAGGCAAACAGTCCTTCCTGCGGACCGGATGAAATCTACGACGGCACATTTACCCATACAAAAATCAAAGGCAGCGGGATCTTTGCGGCCATGCTGAAAGAACAGGGCATCCCATGCATCAGTGAAAAGGATGATCTGAAGATCCTCAATGATTATCTTTGATTGACGGAATGAGTGAAAAGGCGGATGATTTAAATGTGCTTCTTCCGCAAAAGAAGTGCCATTCAGCAATATAAGGAGGTTCCCCATGGAATCAGTGCTTCACATTATTCATACCATTGTCTCCGGCGCCGCATCGATCGGCTGCCTGGTGCTTGAGCTCTTCGGCGTTGCCATTCTCATCTTCAACGGCGTCAAGGCGTTCATTCATTATATCGACAACAATCCCGAGACTTCGGTCAATCTGGGTGAGGGAATCGCGATGGGTTTGGAATTCCTGCTTGCCGGAGAAGTTCTCAACACAGTCAATGCCTCACAGCTTTCCGATCTGTATCTGCTTGGCGGTCTTGTGCTGTTGAGGGGACTCATGACTCTTGAGATCCATTGGGAACTCAAACACGAAAAGGAAGAGATGAAAAAGTAATAAGGCTTTCACTTCGCAAATCCTAAAGCATATGAAAAAAAGATATTCA
>CACWLH010000051.1 GCA_902761625.1 uncultured Erysipelotrichaceae bacterium | reverse complement strand
TCGAGTTTGACGAACTGTTCGAATATCAGGGACTGCTTGTCGGCAGGGATGCCCTTGCCAGTATCCTCGCAATAGAGGTAGAGGCCGTTGTCCTTGGGCTTCCATCCGAGGCGGATGTGTCCTTGGGTGGTGAACTTCACAGCGTTGGTTACGAAGTTGGTCAGCACCTGCTGGATGCGACCGATGTCAAGTCTTGTCGGGAAGTGGTCAAAGGGACTGTCTTTCTGGAATTCCACATTGGGATTTTGAACGCGCTGGGCCAGGGTGATACAGATATCATCGAAATCTGAGGCGAAGTCGGTCTCTTTCGGTTCGATGCAGTAAGCCGTCTCTCCATCCGCCATAAGGATGCCTTCGTAAATGCTCCAGCCCTCATTGAGGTTTTCGTTTTCAAAAAAGTATGCGGCATCGCTTTGCCTGAAAATAACAGACTCGGCTGCCGCCGGGATGCATGCCATGAAGATGATGCATAACATGACATACATGATCAGACGGTGCCTTGATTGATTTATGATTTGTCTGTGCATGGTTGACCTCCTGCCTTTTTTATTCACCCGGGCAGAAGGAAAACCGCTGAGAAAAATAAAAACAGCAGAATATTTCATCTGCTGTCATGCATTCATTCAAGCGTCGAGTTCCTTACCTGTGATCAGGAAATATGCTTCCCTGTATTTTTCAATGGTGCGGGCGATGACATCTTCCGGAAGATTGTAATCACTCTCAGGATTTGCCTTGAGCCAGTCACGCACATACTGCTTGTCGAAGGAAGGCTGGGAATGACCCGGCTCATATCCTTCCAGCGGCCAGAAGCGGCTGGAATCCGGTGTCAGCATCTCGTCGCCGAGAACGACATTGCCGTTTTCATCAATACCGAACTCAAACTTGGTGTCGGCGATGATGATTCCCTTTGTCAGGGCATAATCGGCACACTTTTTATAAAGGGCGATTGTGCAGTCGCGGATGGTTTCCGCATATTCACGTCCCTTGCCCGGGAAGGCCTTTTCAAGAACTTCCACACTCTGTTCAAAGGAGATGTTTTCGTCATGGTCGCCGATTTCAGCCTTGGTGCTGGGTGTGTAGATCGGCTCGGGAAGCTTGTCGCATTCTCTGAGTCCTTCGGGAAGTCTGATTCCGCATACGGTTCCATCCTTCTTGTAGCTGGCCCATCCGCTGCCTGTGATGTAGCCGCGCACGATGCATTCGACCGGCACCATGTTCAGTTTTCTGCAGAGCATGGATCTGCCTGCGAACTGCTCATTGCGGAAGAATTCAGGCATATCGTTCACATCGGTGGAAATCATGTGGTTGGGAATGATGTCCTTGGTCAGATCAAACCAGAACTTTGAAAGCTGGGTCAGGACTTTTCCCTTGTCGGTAACCTTGTTTTTCAGAATGACGTCAAATGCACTGATCCGGTCGGTCGCAACCATGATGAGCGCTTCGCCGTCATCATAGATTTCACGGACCTTACCTTCTTTTACAGGTGTATATTCCTTCATTTCGTTGGCCTCCGTTTTTCAACAGAAGTAGTATAGCAAACTATTGCCGATATGGAAGAAAAAAATACGGCCGGAAAAGAACCGTATTTCCTGGAACTGACGGGTCATCATTCAGCCGCCGGAAGAATGATGCATGTCTTGAAGAGATCGCCGTCCACACTGATTTCAAAGCTTCCGTTCATAATCGTGCAGAGACTTTCCGCAATGTTCAGACCAAGTCCGCTGCCCTCGCTGCTGCGGGAGGCATCGCCTCTGACAAAGCGCTCCATCAGCTCTTCGGAAGAGATGTTGAGAATATCCTTTGAGATGTTTTTGATCACGATCGATACATGATGATCATCCTGTTTCTGCGCATCGATATAGACACGGGTGTGCGGCTGGGCATATTTGACACA
The DNA here is from genome assembly GCA_902761625.1 of uncultured Erysipelotrichaceae bacterium. Lineage (GTDB taxonomy): Bacteria > Bacillota_I > Bacilli_A > Erysipelotrichales > Erysipelotrichaceae > Bulleidia. Next base: position 15,989 of record CACWLH010000051.1, on the reverse strand, counting down.
GTTGGAAAGAAGGTTTGACATCACCCGCCATAGCAGTCTGCCGTCCGCCATCGCATACAGCGGTTCATCTTTGATATTCATAACCGGATCAAGTTCTGCTTTGGCAAGCTTTTCCTCATATTCGCCAAGGGCCTGCTCGATCATTTCCCTGAGATCGGTCTTTTCAAGATTTGCATGGATGTTTCCGGTGGATGCCTTGGAGGCTTCGATCAGATCCTCGCTGAGTTTTCTTAAACGCTCAGAATTGCGCTTCAAAGCTTCGAGATACTCCGCCTTCTTCACCTCATCGCTCTCCCTGCTCAAAAGATCCGTATAGCTGATGATGGAAGTCAGCGGTGTGCGGATGTCATGGGACACGTTGGTGATCAGTTCGGTTTTGAGCCGCTCGGCTTTGAGCTGCTTTTCAACCGCCGCTTCAATCCCTTCTGAAATCCTGTCAAGATCCGCCGAGATGTCCCGGTAAAAGGACGGGGCAAACGGAGCCAGTGTGCCGGTGGCCGATTCGCTTAACTCGCCTTTGCTCATGGCTGCGGTCCGTTTTTCAAGCCGCTGTGCAAAGTATGCGTAAACAGGAGCCGAGGCTGCCGCAAGCAGATCAGCCGCCACCACCGCAAGATGAAACAGCGATTGCGGGGCCGCAAGAATCGCGATGAAATTGATGATAAACAAACCTGCCGCACAAAGTGAAACCTTCGGTGTCAGCGGAATGATACGGATGAATTCGCCTGTTTTTTTCAGCACCCATGCGATCAAGCTGGTGGAAAGCAGCTGCTTTGCCTTGATCCGCCGGGCAAAAGAAAGCATTGCGCACATCAGGATCAGGAATCCCGCATTCACACATACACTGATAACAGGAACCAGCACACGGAGAACGGAAGGATAGCTGCCTGTATACGGAATCACCATCTCCTCCGCAAGCGGAAACAGAACAGCGGTCAGTGTCAGGGCGAAGAGTGCGGTGATTTCGCACGGAATCCGGTCTATCAGGATCAGATGGATTTCATCATCATCCGCGGTATGTCCCGCACTGCCAAACAGCCACAGCACAGCACAGATCAGAATGACCGCTGAGACACATAAGCAGGGCAATGCCGCCTTCAGGTAAGGCTGAATTTTCTGATAAAACTGCCAGTTTTCATAAAACACACTTTCTTTGTCAGGCGGATCTGATACATATATGGCAGCTTTGCCGGTATAAACCCGGCTGCCGGACTCCATCGCTTCCTGCAGAAAGACAGGCGGTTCGCTCATGTCTTCTGAAATCTCAAGATTGATGAAATCCGATTCCAGTTCATATTGATAATCATACAGCTGCACATGATACTTCCCTGAAGTCTCTCCGGTCTGCACAAGGACGGATGATTTCTGTCCGTCTGCGGAAAAATCCGTCAACGTGATCCCCTGATAGCCTTGCGCAACGGTGCCGTTCTCTTTCTGATGATACGCTCTCCAAATGGTATCGTAAGCGGTGATGCGAAAGGTTGCCTGAACACTGCCGGACTCATAAAAGTCATCGCTCACATACTCTGTCACATCAAGAAATACCGCAAAGCCGAAGAGAATGGAGAGATTCAGGGAAACCAGAGCGCATATCCAGACAATGATCTTTGCCCATGTTTTTCCGTAATACTTTTTCATTTCTGCACCTCCATGCGGTAGCCGTGGCCCCAGATCACTCTGATATATCTTGGCGCGGAAGGATCGATTTCAATCTTTTCCCTTAAGTGGCGTATATGAACGGCGACGGTTGCCTCGTTGCCGATCGGCGCCTCATTCCAGACCTTTTCATAGATCTCATTGCTCGAAAACACTTTGCCCGGATTGCGCATGAACAGATTCAGAATGCCGAATTCCATCGGAGTCAGGGAAACGGCTTCCCCGTCCACCTTCACCTCTCTCGCATTTTCATCCAGCACAAGGCCGCCGTTGACAAGAATCCCCTCTTTGGAAACCGCCCCGCCAAGATTCATATATCTGCGTAAGTGGGAGCGCACTCTTGCGATGACCTCCATGGGTGAAAACGGTTTGGTGATATAATCATCCGCACCGATGTCAAGACCATGGATCTTATCGGTTTCCTCCCCCTTTGCGCTTAATATGATGACCGGGACATTGGATTCGCTGCGGATCCGTTCGGTCGCTTCAATGCCGTCCATCTGCGGCATCATGATATCCATGAGGATCAGATCGATGTGATTCGCATGAAGCACTTCGAGCGCCTGTCTGCCGGTATGCGCCTCATATATTTCATAATTCTCGGCACTGAGATAAATCCTGAGCGCACGGCAGATATCCGGATCATCATCCACAATCAGTAAAGCAGCCATAGTCAGTTTCCTTTCATTACATATTCATTGTATGCCCTGCCGTGTTTAAGAAAAAAGAAGTGTCACCTTTAAGAATTTCTTAAAGCAGCAAAAAAAGGCGGCCTCCCCATCCGGGGAAAACCGCCATCAATTTTCTTAACGATGATTGAGCTTTGAGATTCCGTATGTGTTGACCAGGGCGTCAAGCTTGATTCCCTTTTTGCATAACGGGCACTCATGGGAAGGCTTGGACATGTAGTCATCAAGAATCCGCGATGCGTTGAAGATGGAATGCACCGGATATCCGCAGCATTCATCCACCATGGTGAAGATGGAGCATACGCCCGCGACCTCGCCGCCATAATACTGGACCGCTTCGATACCGCCCTGCACGGTATAGCCGGTGGTGATGGAGGATGCCAGGATCAGGACATGCTTGCCGGTGATCATCGGTTTGATGTTGTCACGGAACAGCAGCTGGCTTCCGGTGGTATGTTCAGGTGTAACGACATAAATCGTATTATGAATATTGATGCTTCTGAAACCGCTCTTGGTCAGGTCGCTTGCCATGCATGCGCCAACCACTTCCGTACCGTCCAGACAGAGAATGGAATCGATCAGGGTTGTAGGTCTGTACTGGGCTGCCAGCTGACGTGCTGCTTCCTTGGCCTCGGACAGGCGGTGCTTGGTGAAAGTCAGATCAACATAATAGTTGATATGGCTGTGGCTGGTTGCGAAATGTCCCTTCGCAACACGAAGTTTCAGAGAGTTGTTCGGATTGGGATAATCCATCATTTCAATTGCCATAATTATTTACTCCTGCAGTCGGTGATCAGATGTTTCATCTGTATGTATATGATATCAAATTTTACCGATATGGTCACATGATGATTGCATATCCTGGACGGAAAGTTTTTTGCCTTATTGCGATGGAGCGGTGGTATGCTGAACTGGAAGGTTAATGAACATGGAACAGAAAAACAGAAAACTGATCACCGCCGTGCTCTGTGTTCTTGCAGGTGCGGCTGCCATATACGGCATTGGCGCATACCGCGAAAAAAAGCGGATTGAGAAGGAGCGCTATGAAGCCGCCATGAAGGCTCTTGATGAAGAGCTCAGTGCAGACAGAACACTCGTGCAGAAGATTGACGAAGCCTATATCGCTCATGCTGGTACTGTGTATGAACAGGAGAACGATCCCGCATGGCGCGAAAAGGCCGTCAATACGCTGAATCTGCCCATTGATGCGATCGGAGACTCGGTCATGCTCGGGGCTGCCGAGAATCTTCGCAATACATTTCCCAATGCCTATGTGGATGCGGAAGTCAACCGCGCATATTATCCGCTGCTTGATATCGTTTCAAAGCGCAGCGCCGCTAAGACATTGGGCAATCCCGTGGTCATCGGCATCGGCACCAACGGGCCGCTGAGTGTCTCCGTCTGTCATCAGGTGCTTGATCTGTGCAAAGACAGACAGGTATTCTGGCTGACCACAAACAACAACTGGCAGTTTGACAATACGGATACAATTCTTTCTTTCGCAGAGGATTATGACAATGTGACCATCATCGACTGGGACACCTTCTCAGAAGGACATGATGAATATTTTTACAGAGACGGAATCCATCTTCGTCCCGAAGGACGTGAAGCCTATACGCAGCTGATCAGAGAATCAATTACGGAACGTCTGTGGAGCCTGATGCCCCATGAGAAAAACCGCACCCTTGTGATCGGGGATGGCTCATTGCTGCGCTGCACAAAACTCATGGAGAGTCTTGCTGAGGATGAGGATCTGTTCATCAATGAGGAAAATGATGCGGAAATGATTCTGGATCATATCCGTATGCTTGAGCAAAAGCATATCCTTCCCGAGCGGATCATCATCGCTTCGTGCGATGAAGCCCTGCTTGAAACGCTCAGCGAAGAATGTGAAAAATACAGAACACCCGAAACAGTGCGGATCGTGCTGAATGAAGAGAATGCGGATTCCGCTGCAGACATGGTCATCCGCCTGGATGAGGAATGCGAAGAACTCTATGCGGTGGATGAAATTCATCTGAGCACTGAAGCTTCTGATCTTCTTGCCGGACGGATTCTTGAAAAGATAAAATGACCTTAAATACAAAAAAAGATGCCTGAGCATCTTTTTTCATGGTGCGGATAACAGGAGTCGAACCTGCACGAGTCTCCCCACTGACACCTGAAATCAGCGCGTCTACCAATTCCGCCATATCCGCATCGCAAGAATGAGTATATCACAACTTTTCAAAAAAGCTAGATATATTTTTCTAAAATTTTTCTTGCGTATACATCCCGCTCGTCATTCCAGCCCACCAGGCAGTCTGTCCGCACGAGATAATCAGCCAGATGAGGCATTTTCATGTCATCAAAAATGATGAATCCTCTGAAATCCGGATGTTCGAACAGGAAATCCGTGATATGAATCTCACGAGGTTTCATTGTCTCTGAATCCGTCTGCAGTTCCAGGCGGATCTTCGGATCCATTCCCGCCTTTTCCAGATAATCCTGGCAGTAAGGAAGTCCCGCATAGCGCCATGAGCTTGAGACGACAACCCTGATATCAGGATAATCAGCCATGAAGCGGTTGAAGCGCTGCACGCACTCACGGTTGGCAAAGTCGAATTCCTTCTTTTCCATCGCCTTCTGATATTCCGGTGTGCCTTCCAGCAGGAAGATGTTGATCACTCCGTCGAAATCCAGGAACATGTAGATGACACTGTTTTCCTTCTTCTTATTGGCGCTCATGATCTGATTCAGTTTCCTGTGGTCGATCATCCATTCATATGTTGATTTTTCAAGTTCCATACTTATTTCTCCGGCCCCTGTTTACTCAGCATGTCCCCGGCCATAGCGAAGATCCGCGAAAAGCCTCCGATCACAAACGGAATCACGGCCACTCCGCATAAGGCAATCAACAGGTCAGACCATAACAGTTTAGCATCAAAAACGTGTCCTGCCAAAAAAACTGCACAGATCAGCAGACATGACATGCAGACGACCACTGCCGCACGCAGCTTTGTCAAAGGACTGTAAACACTTACCAGCGTGTACATATAGATAAATCCGGTCAGCACCATCAGCAGACCGCTGTAGCGCTGCGGTGAAAGATTCAGATATTTCTGCAGAGCCAGACACACAAACACACTCAGCATGACCGTGCATGCGGAAGGCATTGATTTTTTCAGCGCATTGCGCAGAAAACTGCCCTGCACCCGTTCAAAACTCGGTTCCAGCTGAAGCACCACGGTCGGAATTCCCACGCCGCAGGCGGAAAGCAGAGTCAGCTGGATGGGCACAAACGGATACGTATGTGCCAGAATGATCACATAGATACTTAACAGCACCGAGAAACCTGTCTTGACCAGATACATGGATGCCGCCCTGCTGATGTTGTTGATGACGCGTCTGCCCTCATCCACGATCATCGGCATTCTGGCAAAATCATTGTCAAGCAGAACAAAATTGGCACTGTCTCTTGCGGCGGGAGCACCGGAAGCCATGGCAACCGACACATCCGCGCTTTTCAATGAAGGCACATCATTGACGCCATCCCCCGTCATTGCTACATGACGGCCCTTGCGTTTCAACGCTTCCACCAGTTCTTTTTTCTGTATCGGCAATACCCTTCCGAACACGGTGTATTGATCAACGATCGCATCATAATCCGGTTCACGGCCGTGCAGACTGATATACCGGTCGCTGTCAGGAATTCCCGCCCTTGCGGCGATGGCGCTGACCGCAGCCGGATCATCACCGGAGATGACTTTCAGGCTGACACCCTGCTTTGCGAAATATTCCATGATTTCAGCCGTGTTTTCGCGCAGTTCATCCTCAAGTGTGAAGATGGCCATCGGCACAATCTCTGATGCTGAAAGATCCTCATCCAGAGGATCATCGCTGTGGGCAAAGATCAAAACACGGGTGCCGTTTTTCGCATAAGAGGCACATTGTTCAAGCAGTTCAGGATATTCCCCCTTAAGCAGAATATTTGGAGCGCCAAGATAAAAGGAGCCCGCCTCTTCTGTTTCGGCACCTGAGAATTTCCGCTCGGAAGAGAATGTCAGATAGCGCACTGCAATAAATACAGACTGAGAACCATATTCTTTGCGCAATGCCTCACTGGTCGCGTTGGCGGTGTCCATGGAGGCAAGCAAAGAGCGGACCGCATCTTCCACAAATGACTTTTCAAAGCCGTCCAGAATGATTTCCCCGGTCACTTTCATGGAGCCCTTGGTCAGGGTTCCGGTTTTATCCAGACAAAGCGTATCAACCCGCGCCAGCATTTCGATGGAGAACAATTCCTGGACAAGCACCTGTTTGCGGGCCAGACGGATGGTGCTGACCACCAGCGCCGCGCTGGTCAATACAACCAGGCCCTCCGGAATCATACCGACCACTGCCGCCACGGTCTTGATGGCGCTGTCCTGCCAGCTCATACCGGTCCGTAACCACTGTGTCAGGAAAATGATGATGCCGGCCGGTATGATCACGATGGAGATCACTTTGAGGAGTTTTTCCATCTCCTCAGCCAGCTTTGATTCGCTCTGGCTGAACTTTCTGCCCTCGTCCATGATGATGGAGGACACTCTTTGAGAACCGACACGCACAACCTTGACCTCGGCGCTGCCGGCGTTGATCACGGTTCCGCTGTATACCGGTCGTCCGCTGCGCTTGCGCACGATTTCACTTTCGCCCGTGAGCATGCTTTCATTGATTTCAAGAACACCGTTCAATATGACGCAGTCCGCCGGAATCTGAACCCCTGCCCTGAGATTGATCAGATCATCCTGAACGATTTCATCCGAGCGGATTTCAACCCAATTCCCATCGCGCTTCACGCTGAAAAGCGCTTCGTGCATGATCGACATCTTCTTCAGAAGGTTTCTGGCTTTGATCTCCTGCCAGATGCCCATGACCGTGTTGGTGATGACGGTCAGATAGAAAAGCGCATTGGTCACTTTTCCGCTGATGATGACGATCGCAAGAAGCACCGTATTGACAAGATTAAAATAGGTCAGCGTATGGTTGCGGATGATTTCCAGGGTGGAATCCGCCATCCGTTCTTCCCTGGTGTTGATCTGACCGTTTCTGATCCGTTCTTCAACCTGCTGCGATGTAAGGCCTGCGTACATATCTCACCTATCTGTGCAGGATCATGCCTGCCAGCCGCTGTTTCATCGTATCCGCATCGTATGAGGAGCCGTTTTCATTGGCGAATATCATACCGTTTTTCATATCAACGCCTGCCATCTGCGAAGCCGCAAAAGCTGCAACCCATGTGTCCGTCTGTGCTTTCTTCTCAGCCGGGGCGATCCAGGATGTTTGTGCGTCAAGATAAAGGACGTCATTGTTTTTCATCAGGATGATCACCGGCGCTCTGCTCATATCATTCAGAAGTGCCGCCGCCTCATCCGCACTCTTTGCTTTGCGTCCGCAAAGCTCATAGGATTCTTCATCGCGCATGATCATGATCGGTTCAAAGGCGCAAAGTGCTTCAAGCAGATCGGCATTGATTTCAGCGGTGCGGCTGCTGAAACAGATGTATACAGGCACTTCAAGCTCATTGAGCAGATCGATGATTTCCTCACTGTCTTCAGACGCAAGCATTTCACTGTAAATCAGAACAGCGCCGAATTCATCCGGATTGATATCGTAAACCTGGGCAAGCGAAAAATGATATTCACTGCCATCCACGCAGAAGACTCCCTGTGCACCGGTTTGATCAATCAGCGTATATGTGCATCCGCCGGTTTCCTCACTGCCTTCCGACAGTCCGATCTCATGACGCAAAGCCGCCCTGCGGGCATTTTCACCATAAACCCCTTCGCCCGGATCGCAGATCACCTGAAACGGAAAACCGAGTTCATGGAAAAAACATCCGGCCGCAAAGCCGCCACCGGCTATGCGTGTTTCACTTTTGATGACTTCCGCATTTTCGTTGCCGCGGGGAAGTTCTCTGACATACTGTACAAGATCTGTATGAACAGATCCGATGATCATTACTTTTTTCATGCATTCTATTATATCAGCTGGAACAGGATTTCACGGGATCTTTAAAGAAGACTGATTTTCAACTGTTGAAAAACACAAAAAAGGCGATGTTTTCACATCGCCTTATGGTGGTCCCAGGCAGAATTGAACTGCCGACACCGGCATTTTCAGTGCCGTGCTCTACCTACTGAGCTACAGGACCGTGGTTGCGAGGGAAGGATTTGAACCAACGACCTCCGGGTTATGGGCCCGACGAGCTACCAGGCTGCTCTACCTCGCGATAATAATACGGGATGTGCTGCCGATCCAGGACAGCTTGAAGAAAATGGCGGAGGAGCAGGGATTCGAACCCTGGCGCCAGTTTCCCGACCTACCGGTTTTCAAGACCGGACCCTTCAACCACTTGGGTACTCCTCCACAGTGGACCCTGAAGGACTCGAACCTTCGACCAATCGGTTATGAGCCGACAGCTCTGACCAACTGAGCTAAGGGTCCGTGTCCGGTATGAGACACCAGAGTGCACTTAATCGAAATGGTAGCGAGGGTGAGACTCGAACTCACGACCTACCGGGTATGAACCGATTGCTCTAGCCAACTAAGCTACCTCGCCATAAGATTCAGTCGGGATGGCAGGATTTGAACCTGTGACCCCTTGATCCCAAATCAAGTGCACTACCAAGCTGTGCTACATCCCGAAATGGCGCGCCGAGCAGGAGTCGAACCCGCAACCTTTTGATTCGTAGTCAAATACTCTATCCAGTTGAGCTATCGGCGCATTCAGCATCTCGAAATCGAGTGCTTAGTTATATTAGCAAACCTTTCAGTTTTTGACAAGCGTTTTTGAAAAAAAATCACACAAATAATGTACATTCAGAATCGAACCTTTCAAAAACATAGATTTCATCGGGGTTTTTTCAATTAGATCAAAAAGAAGAAAAATTATTCTGAACATCTTCCCTGCCGCATAAACCGTACCTGTGGTGGATGAAATCCCCTCTTTACCGATATCATCAGTTCTTATGTATACATAGATGTAATCATTGTAAACGGTATATCCGGCAGCTGTATCAGAATTCATGTCTTTCTTACCGGTGCGATCTTTGCCGCTCATGAAGTCAGGGATATACTGCTGATATGGAAAACAGAACAGCTCTCATCACCGGGGCAAGCGGCGGTCTCGGTCTTGGGTTTGCACATTTATGCGCACAGGACGGATATGATCTTGTGCTTGCCGCAAGAAATGAAAATAAGCTGAATCAGATTAAAAAGGAACTCGAAGAGAAATATCATATTTCCGTTTCTGTCTTTGCGGTGGATCTCTCAAAAAAAGATGCGGCACTGGATCTGTACCGGTTCACCAAGGAACATGATCTCAGCATTGAAATCCTGATTAACAATGCGGGCTTCGGACTTGCCGGCAGCTTTATGGACACAGACTGGCAGAGACAGTATGAAATGGTTCAGCTCAATATCGTTGCTTTGATGCAGCTGAGCCATTGTTATCTCAAAGACATGACTGTTAAAGGTAAAGGAAAAAATCTGAATCTTTCCTCTGTTGCAGCCTATTGTGCAGATCCTGACATGTCGGTTTATTATGCATCAAAGGCATTTGTCAAAAGCTTCTCGGATGCCCTGTCCGCAGAAACAGAAGAAACCGGTGTCACTGTCACCGCCTTATGTCCAAGCCCCACCGCGACCGGCTTTGAAAAAGCCGCGGCAGGCAAACAGATCACAATGTTCAGACATGCGGCGGATCCCGCCTCCGTTGCCAAAGCCGGATATCGTGTGATGATGGCCGGAAAGCCACTATGCAATCCGGGCGTTTTGCCGAAACTGATGAATCTCGGCGCACGTATCTCACCCGATTTCATCACAAACAGAATTGCGAAAAAATGAATCACTGAAAAAACCATCTGTTTCAGATCATTGCTGAGACAGATGGTTTCTTTTTGCATTCAGACAATTGTTTTCTTCAGAAATTCCTTCAATGCTTCGCAGCCCTTTTCAATATCCCGGTACGCTGTTTCAAAATCATCCGTATACCATGGATCAGCCACATTCGCATGGTTGCCATGGAATTCAGGCAGACAGAAGATTTTCTGTCCGTTTCTGTATTTCGTATGCACGTCGGCATTGCTTCTGCTTTCGCCATACATCCTGCACATGTTGCGGATATTGGCATCATCCATACCGATCAGAAGATCATTGTTCTGATAATCATCCATGGTCAGGGTTCTGGCACGGTGTCTTTCAAAAGGAATGCCCTTTTCGCGCAGCTTCGCCTTCGCATAAGGGTAGAGATCGTTGCCGGTTTCCTCATAAGAGGTCGCGGCGCTTGCGATGCAGATGTCCATACGTGAAAGCTGCGGATCATCTGCAATCATTTTCTTCATGATGAATTCCGCCATCGGTGAGCGGCAGATGTTGCCGTGGCATACAAACAGGATGGAGATCATATTCACCTTCCCGTAAACCAGGCAACTTTTTTCTGAAGATCCTCAGAGAAATCTGAAAGATCCTCAAGCCTGATCACCTGCCAGCTGATCAGATTGTACAGGTCAACCAGCATGGTCGATCTGCGCATATCATCGATCAGCACTCCCGGATTCTTCTGATCCTCATGGATTTTCTTTTCAAGTTTCCAGAACCGTTTTGAAGCAGGGATATCCTCTGAAAGAATCTCTTTGTATTCCTCCAGAAGCTTTTCCATATATGCCTCCTGCCAGCCGCCGATCTTCGCTCTGAACAGCTTCCAGTCCTTTTCTTTGAATTCATATTCAGCCATCGTATTCCCCTTATTCATTGATGAGTTTCATTTTTCAGGTATGAAAGCAGACAGTTCAGACCGCCGATATCCGCACAGATCAAAGGATCGTTTTCTTTGATGCGCTGATAGACTTCATCCAGATCAAACCACGCGGCAGCGGATACCTCTTCCTTCTGCAGCTTCAGCGTTTCAATCTGAACCGGCTCTTCATAAACAAATACAAAGGCGATCTCATTGTCATTGAAAATCTGATCATGAAAATGATCTGTAAAGCGGATGCGGAAGCTGCCGGCCGCTTTGAGCATGGACGGGTGAGCCTGGATGCCAAGCTCCTCATTCAGCTCACGCAATGCAGAAGGCAGCGGTTCATCCCCTGCGGCGATGTGACCCGCACTGCTGGTATCCCAGCAGCCGGGAAAGGAATCCTTATTGTCGCTTCGTTTCTGCAGAAGGACGCGGATGTGAGGAGCGCTTCTGTCAATGATCCAGACATGGGCGGTTCTGTGCGGGATACCGCTGCGGTGGGCTTCATCCCTGGAAACGGTTTTTCCGGTGGGAATTCCGTTTTCATCCACAATGTCGAAGAATTCCATATCAGATATGTTCCATTGATCTGGAAGCGATCAGTCTGACGCCCGTGCCGGCGATATTCTCAATGATCACATCATTGACTTCGACCGGTGCTGAAACGGTGACTTCTCTGACTTCGCTCATTGCCTCGCTCATCTTTTCGAGCGGTATTTCCTTTTCCGTGATGACCGGAAGAACACGATGGGTTCCGTCAGTGATTCTGACGGTGGAGGTCAGAATGCGCATCGGCTGCACGCATTCCTGACGTGCATAGGCTTCCCCGCGGGGGCAGGTGTTTCCTTTGACGGAAAGAACTTCCTTCCCTTCCATGGTGACCGTGATCCGGCATCCCATGGGGCATGTCACACAGATGAGTTCCTTTTCAATCATGCGTTTGCCTCCTTCACACTGATACGGACTTCGCCGTCCAGGGTTGCGATTTCCTTTGCGGTAATGATCACGCGTTCCATTTCGGAAGGCATGAGTTTCTTCTTTTTCATGGTGCGGATGACTCTGTCACCGCTCGTGACTTCCAGTGTTCCCTCATCCATCGGTTTTCTCACGCGGAAGAAGAATTCGACATTCTCCTCTGCATCACTCGGATGGACACAGGAAGGAACGGTGTAAAGAACATTCTCACCCGGTTTCACGGCGAGTGTTTCTCCTCTGTCCTTCGGGTTTTTCAGATAGCGTGCGGCACCTTCGGCGGCGCGCTTTGCCTGAAGTGAGACAAAGTCAACCAGATCGTGGACATGCAGACCGTTTCCGCATGCGAAAATGCCCGGGGCACTGGTCATATAGGAATCATCCACATACGGTCCCTTGATGGAGGGATCCATTTGGATACCGGCCTCTTCGGCCAGATGGTTTTCCGGAATCAGACCGACTGACAGCAATAATGTGTCCACATCGAAATACTGTTCCGTACCGGCGATGGGATTCATATGTTCATCGACTTCCATGAGTTCGATCTTTTCCAGACGGTCTTTGCCGAATGTCTTTGTAACGGTATGGGAAAGATAGAGCGGAATGTCAAAATCCTCAAGGCACTGTCTGATGTTTCTGGGCAGGCCGTTGGAATACGGCATGATTTCCGCCACGCCATAGACTTTCGCACCTTCCAGAGTCATTCTTCTTGCCATGATCAGACCGATATCCCCGGACCCCAGGATAAACACCTTCTTACCGACCATATAGCCTTCAATGTTCAGATATCTCTGCGCCTGGCCTGCGGTGTATACGCCCGCACATCTGGTACCTGCGATATTGATCGCACCGCGGCTTCTCTCATAGCAGCCGACTGCCAGAATAACCGCATCAGCGCTGATTGTCTGAATGCCTTCAGCGCTGCTTGTATATTCGACCGTACGGTCCGCATTGAGTTTTGTGACCATGGTGTTGAGTTTGATCTCAACATTCAGATCCTGCGCCATTTTCACATAGCGCTGTGCATAGGCGGGGCCGGAGAGCTGTTCCTTGAATGTCTGCAGACCGAAACCGTTGTGGATGCACTGTTCCAGGATTCCGCCCGGTTCCATATCTTTTTCCAGAACGACGATGTCTTCAATGCCGTTCTGTTTCAGGGTGACGGCTGCCGAAAGGCCGGCACTGCCGCCGCCGATAATCACTGCCTGATAATGTCTCATTTTCTGTTCTCACTTTCCAGGATGTGCGATTCAGGTGAATCCAGAACCACATCCAGCGGTGATATGCCGAGTTCTCTTGCCAGTATATTCAGCACCAGCGGTTCGCAGAAGCCGCCCTGGCATCTGCCCATGCCCGGACGCACGCGTTTTTTGACACCTTTGACACTGCGGGCGCCGCAGACCCGTCTGATGCAGTCGATGATCTCACCTTCACTGATCTGCTCACAGCGGCAGATGATTCTTCCGTATGCCGGATTCTTTGCGATCAGCGCATTCTTTTCTTCCGTGCTCAGTTCATTGAGAACCGGATCCGCCTTGCGGGTATGGACCGCTTCGGGATCCTCCTTCAGCACAAAATATTTCGAAATGAATTCATTGATGATGTATTGGGAAATGCCGGGAGCCGACGCAAGGCCCGGGGATTCGATCGATGCCGCATTGATGAAACCCGGATTCTTCGCGTCCTCTTCAATGATGAAATCAGCGTGATCGCTGGCCGGACGGATGCCTGCGAAAGTGCGGATGGAACGGTTGAGCGGAATGTTTTTCAGGGTTTTGGAAATATTCGTCCTGACATAGGCAAGTCCCTGTGCACTTGTGCCGGTATCATCAGGTTCATCGATATAATCGGAGCTTGGACCGATCAGGGTGTTTCCATATACAGTCGGCACAGCCAGAACGCCTTTGCCTTTGGCTGCGGTGGGTACCGGGAAAATGATATGGTTCACCGGTTTCACATCCTGATCCAGAATGTAATACTCTCCGCGTCTGGGCCTGATCACAAAACCGGGATCATCATTGACCATGCGGGCGATCTGATCGGCGAATGTGCCCGCCGCATTGACAACTGTTTTTGTAATGAGATCTTTTTCAGGCGTATGGATGATATAGCTGCCCTCAAGTTTTTCAATTCCCATGCACGGACAGTTGAGAAACAGATCCGCCCCATTATTCACGGCATTTTCCATACATGCAATGGCAACTTCCCATGGATAAATGACAGCAGTTGTATAAAAGTCCAGTACTTTTGTCACATTTGCGGAAAGAGACGGCTCTTGTGCCAGCGCTTCCTCACGGCTTAAGAAACGATAAGGAATTTCTCTTTCTTCTGCACGCTGTGCAAGGATATCAAGGTGCGCCTCTTCCTCTTTGCCGCAGGCGGCAATATATGCACCGACTGTCTTATAGTGACAGGAAAGATCGCTGCAGATCTTTTCATAGCGGCGCGCACCCGCGACGTTCAGCTTTGCCTTGAGCGTACCCGGCTCAGGATCATAGCCGGTATGAACAATGGCGGAATTGGCCATCGTGGCACCATCTGCGATATCATTCTCCTTCTCAATGACGGCAATGCGCAGATGATACATCGACAGGTCTCTCGCCAGCATTGTGCCGGTGATGCCTGCCCCGATAATCACAACATCATACATATTATATTTCTCCGTTTTTCCAACCATTATTATAATCCGATTGTCAGATGATGAAGAAGAAAAAAACCGGAGCCTGATCAGGTTCCGGTATGATCGATCATGGATTTTCCGCAGGAGTTTCATCCACCGGGATCTCAGGCTGTTCGCCTGTCGTATCCCCGGCAGGTGTTTCCGGGGCAGGTTCCGGCGCAGCGGTCTGTTCCGGTTCGGGTTCAGGAGCTGCGGTTTCCTCAGGCACAGGCTGCGGCACGGCGGTTTCCTGCGGCACGTATGTTTCTTCGGGAATCACTGTTTCTGTCTGCTGCGCTTCGGGATGAAGAACGCTCTCATCAAATTCCTGTCCGCTTAACGGGTCAACGGTATAGATTTCGGTGATCGGTCCGTAAATATACGGAACAGGATCAAGCGGCTGCGGTCTGCTGTCCTCTGTTATCAGCGCATGGGTGCGGATATAGCGGAAGAGTGCCTTCAGACCTTCATCCGTCAGATGAATGCCGTCAGCCTCAAAATAGCCGGGTTTGCCGAAACCGGTTGGCAGATCGGAAAGTGCCTCAAATGAATTCAGATACTTCCATCCGTTCTTTTCGCACATTTTCAGAATCCGTCCATTGAACTCTTTGATCTGTTCAATGGAAATGATCGGATAAATGGTCAGTTCAGCGCACGGCGGAATGGAATTGATGATCAGATCCGCATACGGATATGCATTTTCGACCGCCTTGATCTGCAGCTCATAGCTCTCAATGAACTGATCCGCCGTCATATTGTACACATCGAGGTTATTGGTTCCGAAAGTCATAATGATCCGCCGCGGCTGCAGCAATGCGACCGCACCGTCCATTGTATAGGTCCCCCAGGAAGTTTCTTCGCATGGCACGGTAGTGATGCCGTCAGTACCGATGCCGACAACCGCAATCGTATTCTGCGATGATGTGAAGGAAGTCCCGTCCTCATCCAGGAAAGTCATAAAGCGTACTGTGTTGGAATCGCCGAGAAACAGAGTTTCATCGATGTATTCTTTACCTGCATCGGCTGTCTTTTTCAGAATGACAGGGTTCCCCTCTGTCTGATCTGTAATCTTCGACTCGCCTTCCGCCTTATTCTCTTTGTCTTCCTTGGTGTATTCAGCTTCATCTGTGCGCCTGAACAGCTGCAATCCGTAATATCCGGAAATGCACAGGCAGGCAATTGCGCACACAGTAAGCACACCGATCATGATTTTCGCAAAAGGAGACAGTTTTCTGTGTTTTTTTTCAGT
>CACWLH010000050.1:912-19912 GCA_902761625.1 uncultured Erysipelotrichaceae bacterium | reverse complement strand
CTCTTCGCGAGCTTCTTGCCGAGCTGAACGCCTTCCTGGTCGAAGCTGTTCACATTCCATGTGAAGCCCTGGAACATGACCTTGTTCTCGAAGTGGGCAAGCAGTGCGCCAAGGGAAGCAGGTGTCAGCTGGTCGCCGATGATGATGCTGGAAGGACGTCCGCCGTCAAACTTCTTGTTGAGGTTCTCGTCATCCTTGCCGCAAGCGAAGGCAACAATCTGCGCAGCGACGTTCGCGCTGAGCTTCTGCTGGCTGGTGCTGCCCTGGATGACAACGTCGGAGCCGATCTGGGAGTTTCTGAAACCGATGAACTGCATCGGGACAATGTTCTTGCCCTGATGGAGCAGCTGATAGAAGGAGTGCTGTCCGTTGGTGCCTGGCTCACCGAAGATGATCGGTCCGGTCGGATAATCAACCGGCTCACCGAAACGGTTCACGGATTTGCCGTTGGATTCCATGTCGAGCTGCTGCAGATGAGCGGGGAAGCGTGCCAGTGCCTGTGAATAAGGCAGAACCGCTGTGTTCTCATAGCCGAGAACATTGCGCTCATAGACACCGATCAGAGCATCGAGCAGAGCCGCGTTCTTGAAGATATCCTTTTCCTTTGCGAGCTTGTCAGCTGCCGCTGCGCCATTGAGGAAGTCTGCGAATACTTCCGGTCCGAAGGCGAGTGAGAGAACAGCGCCGCCGACTGCGGAGGATGATGAATAACGTCCGCCGATGTAGTCATCCATGAAGAATGCATCGAGATAGCCTTCATTCTTGGCGAGCGGGGATGTTTCGCTGGTAACGGCAATCATATGCTTGCCCGGGTTGAGGCCTGCCTCTTCCAGAGCGTTCTTGACGAAGGATTCATTGGTCAGAGTTTCCAGAGTTGTTCCGGACTTGGAAACCAGAACGAACAGTGAATGCTTGACATCGATGTTGCTTAATACGCCAGCCGCATCATCCGGGTCAACGTTGGAGATGAAGGCCGCATTCATTTTCAGATTGCCGGTCTTCTTTGCCCAGTTTTCAAGAGCGATATAGATCGCGCGGGGACCGAGGTCGCTGCCGCCGATACCGATCTGCACGACAGTTGTGAACTTTTCGCCGTCCGCATTGGTGATTTCACCGTTGTGGACCTTCTTTGCGAATTCAGCGATTCGGGTCTGCTGCTTCACATAGAACTCACGCTTGTTGACGCCGTCCGCAATGACATCCTCGCCAAGCTGGCCGCGGCAGAGCTGGTGGAGAACCAGTCTCTTTTCACCGGTGTTGACGACTTCGCCGTTGTAAAGAGCTTCAAACTTCGCGAGCAGTTCCTGTTCTTCTGCGAGCTTTGCCAGAGCGACAAGGATTTTGTCATCAACCGCCTTTGCGGCATAGTTGAACACAAGACCTTCAGCCATCGGCACGGAATAATTCTTAACACGGGCTGCACCGTTTTCGCCTGCCATGACTTCTGGCAGATTCACACGGTCAAGAGCTTCGAGTTCCTTGTACGACGCGAGCGTGTCAAGGTTTTTCCAATCAGTCATATATAATTTTCCTCCTGTGTTTCTGATGCATGATAAAAATGATCAGATGACTCTCTATGTAACAATTTTATTACGCAAAAAGGCTTTTTCCAATAGCCAACAGACGGATTGAAGCAGTTTGAAACAGCACTTCCTGTCCGATGAAACAGAGAAAATCCGCCGTGTGACGGTATAATACTTAGGAAAAGGAAAGGACGTGTATGAACCTTATGAAAACAGACCGGATTTATCTGCATGTACCGATGTATTCTGAACTGTATTACAGACAGAAGCTTCTGGCTGATCCGCAGACAATGTCATACAACAAAGGATATGAACTCAGCTTTTCCGGCCACAATCCCGATACCGGCTGTGTCGCTTTTGAAAAAAATGAATGGGCAAGGTGGTATGACTGGTGGATTGATCATGAGCCGGAAAGATTCTACGCATATGTGATGCGCTCAGAAGACAATACGCCCGTGGGCGAGGTGGATATTTATCGTCCTGAGAATTCGCCGTTTTATGAAATGGGCGTTGTGATCGAAGCCTGCCACAGAGGCAAAGGGTATGGCCTTGCGGCACTGAAGCTGTTATTGGCACATGCCTTTGACGATATGCATGTGCAGGAGGTTCACAACTGTTTTGAGGAAACACGTCAGGCGGCAATGGCCATCCATCAAAGATGCGGCTTTGAAAAAGATTCGGTTGATCAGGGAATTGCGCAGATGATATGCACAAGAAAGAGTTATCTGAACAGCCGCGTGAGAATGATGGAAAGGAAAGAGCTTTCCGCAGAAGACATTCCGGATGTTCTGGAACTTTACCGGACCAATCCGCAGTATTTCGTGCATTGTCCCCCTGAAGCGGATGAGGCTTCCGTATCCAGGGATCTGAGTGAAAAACCGGAAGGCAGCGGAATCATCAAGCATTTTTACGGCTGGTATGAGGATGGACGGTTATGCGCACTCATGGATCTGCTTGAGAATTATCCTGAAAAGGCAAAGGCATGGACCGGTCTGTTCATGGTTCATTCTGAATATCAGCGCAAAGGCCTTGGCAGAACTGTCATTGCACAGTTAAAAGAAACACTCAGCGAAGAGATGGATGAGGTCCGCCTTGGCTGCGCGGAAACCAACAATGCCGCATTGAAATTCTGGCAGGCCTGCGGATTCAGGAAATACGGCCATCGGGAAGGGGTCATTCTGATGAGAAAAACACTCTGAAACAGGAGGAAGAAAGATGCGATACTACATATCCGACCAGCATTTCTTTCACCGCAGCCTGATTGAGAAAATGGATCATCGCAATTTTGCGGATATACAGGAAATGAACGAATACATGATCGCAAAGTGGAATGCGAAGGTCAGGGTGAATGATGAAACCGTGATTCTGGGCGATTTTGCTTATGCGGACGGGAAGACGGTCAATGAACTGCTCAAAAAGCTCAACGGCAGGAAATATCTGATCCGCGGCAATCATGATTCATATTTTCTCGATGACCGGGAATTTGACACTTCGCTCTTTTACTGGATCAAGGATTATGCGGAAATGAAAGACAACCGGCGCACGGTGGTGTTATGCCATTATCCGATCATGTGCTATAACGGCCAGTACAGAACGGATGAGGAAGGCAATCCGAAACGGTATATGCTGTATGGCCATGTGCATAACACCTATGATGAACAGCTGGTCAATGAAATGATCATGCGCACAAGAAATTCAGAACTGACCGGCAGAGACGGACAGAAATTCAATATTCCCTGCAATCTGATTAATTGTTTCTGCATGTTTTCGGATTATGAGCCGCTGAGTCTGGATGAATGGATCGAAAATGACAGAAAGCGCAGGGAAACAATGCTGCGACAGAAGGAACCGGAGTGATTTCCGGTTTTTCATTTCGGGCTGGAAACTGGGAAAAAACATGGCATACTTAAGCTACAATATGGACAGGTGAAAACAATGAGCGGATTTCTTCCATTAAGCAGAAAGGAAATGGACGAAAGGGGATGGGAACGTCCCGATTTTGTCTATGTCGTGGGTGATGCCTATGTCGATCACTCCAGTTTCGGCATGGCCATCATATCAAGAATACTTGAGGCAAACGGATACAAGGTGGCTCTGATCTGTCAGCCGGACTGGCGTGATCCTGAAAGTGTGACGATCTATGGCGAACCGAGACTCGGTTTCCTTGTTTCGGCGGGAAATATGGATTCCATGGTCAATCACTATACCGTGGCCAAAAAGAAACGGAATATGGATGCCTACAGTCCCGGCGGAAAAGCGGGTATGAGACCGGATTACGCCGCCACGGTGTATTGCAATCTGATCCGCAGAACATACAAGAAGACACCGCTGATCATCGGCGGCATCGAGGCGAGCCTGCGCCGCATGGGCCATTATGATTACTGGTCGAATAAGGTGCGCAGATCCATATTGCTGGATGCCGGCGCCGATCTGATCTCCTATGGCATGGGAGAGCGCTCAATCGTTGAAATCGCCGATGCCCTCAACAGCGGCCTGGCCGTGAAGGATATCACCTTCATTGAAGGCACTGTTTATAAAACAAGAGATGAGGAAAGCATCTTTGATGCAATCCGCCTGCCGGATTTCGAAAAGATCCGGGATGATAAAAAAGCATATGCGGAAAGCTTCCGCATCCAATACCAGAACACCGACCCGTTCACCGCGAAACGGCTTTATGAGCCTTATGACGGCAAGATGTTCGTGGTGCAGAATCCGCCTTCCAAACCGCTGTCCGTCAAGGAGATGGATGATGTTTACGCACTGCCTTATATGCGGGCATGGCATCCGTCCTATGATGCGGCCGGAGGCATACCGGCATTCGGCGAGATCAAATTCTCCCTTACCAGCAACCGCGGCTGTTTCGGTGAATGCAATTTCTGCGCATTGACCTTCCATCAGGGCAGAATTGTCCAGGTGCGCAGCCATGAATCCATTCTGAAAGAGGCGAAGCAGTTTCTGAAAGAACCGGATTTCAAAGGCTATATCCATGATGTCGGCGGTCCCACCGCGCAGTTTCGTGCCCCTTCATGCAAAAAGCAGATGAAATATGGAACATGCACAAACAGGAAGTGCCTGTATCCGAAGGTCTGCGAAAACATGGATGTGGATCACAGTGATTATCTTTCATTATTAAGAAAGCTGAGAAATCTCAAGGGCGTCAAAAAAGTGTTTGTGCGCTCCGGCATCCGCTTTGACTATCTGCTCGCCGATCCGGACCGTACCTTCCTGGATGAATTGTGCCGCTATCATATCAGCGGCCAGCTCAGGGTGGCGCCCGAACATATCTCGGACAACGTTCTCGCAAAGATGGGCAAGCCGACTGTCTCCGTATACAACCGCTTCATCCGTGAATTTGAAAAAGCGAATCAGCGCTGCGGCATGGAACAGTATGCGGTTCCCTATCTGATGTCCAGCCATCCGGGCAGCACCCTTAAGGATGCGATCGCCCTGGCGGAATATCTCAATGAGCATCATCTCAATCCCCAGCAGGTGCAGGACTATTATCCGACCCCCGGAACCATCTCGACGTGCATGTATTACACCCATCTGGATCCGGAAACGATGAAGCCGGTCTATGTCACCGACAATCCGCATGAAAAAGCGATGCAGAGGGCATTGATTCAATACCGCAATCCCGCCAATTATGATCTTGTCAAAGAGGCGCTTGAAAAAGCCGGCCGGAAAGATCTGATCGGTTTCGGGAAAAACTGCCTGATTCCGCCGCGGAAGATGAATCCGCATGCCAAAGAAAACCAGGCGCATCCGCATCATGATCAGAAAGGAAAGCGGGAAAGAAACCCGCGCCATGACAGCCGTAACACTTCTGATAGAAAACGAAAGCATAAATAAGAAAGAAGGTTGAAGCTATGAAACGGATCGGATATTACAACGGAGTGATGGGACCGGTGGAACAGGTGAACATCCCCATGCAGGACAGAGCGCTCTTTTTCGGAGACGGCGCCTATGATTTCGCCTTTGCCTACAACGGCATTATCTTCAGGATTGAGGATCATCTGGACAGATTCTTCAATTCTCTTGCAATGCTGGAAATTGATCCGCCCTGCACAAAAGAGGAACTCAGAGGGGAACTTCAGAAGTGCCTGGACGCATCTGAAATCAAAGACGGCGCTGCCATCTACTGGCAGACTTCAAGAGGCAACTGCAGACGCAATCATATCTTCCCGCCCAAGGGAACTCCCTCGACTCTGCTGATCACGGTCAATCCGCTCAAAACACCGGATTACAACAAGCCGCTGAAACTGATCACGCTTGAGGATACGCGCTTTCTGCACTGCAATATCAAGACCCTCAACCTGATTCCCAATGTCATCGCCGCACAACGGGCCGAGGAGGCGGGCTGTCAGGAAGCAATTCTTCACAGAGGAAACCAGCTGACCGAATGCGCTCACAGCGCGCTTGTGATCATCAAGGATCAGAAAGTGATCGGACCGAAGCTCGACAATCTGATTCTTCCTTCCATCACCAGAAAGCATGTATGGCAGCTGTGTGAGAAACTCGGCATCGAAACAGAGAACAGAAACGTCACCATGGATGAGGTTCTGAATGCGGATGAGATTCTGGTTCTTTCCACCAGCAAGCTCATGACCAGAGCCGATGAGATCGACGGCGTCAAAGTCGGTATGAAAGATCCGGAAACAGCCGGCAGAATCTGCAATGCCTATTATGAATGGGTAAAGGAAGAAACCGGATACTGGATGGGAAACTGAGGAGGATGGCTATGTTTACATTGATCAGAAATGCGCATGTGTATGCGCCGGAAGACCTCGGTATTCAGGATGTGCTCATCTGCAATGAGCGCATTGTCAAAGTTGCGCAGCAGATTGATTTTGAATGGGATGCGGATGATTTTGTGGAAATTGACGGCAGCGGGAAGAAACTCGTGCCGGGCTTTATCGACCAGCATGTCCATATCATCGGCGGAGGCGGAGAGGACGGTTTTGCCTCATTGATCCGCGAAATCCAGATGAGCGACTGCGTGCGCTATGGCGTCACCAGCGTGATCGGAGTTCTGGGCACCGACAGCAACGCCAAAAGTGTCGAGTCCATCGTTGCCCGTGCCAAGGCGCTGAAGGAACAGGGCATGAGCGCATGGTGTCTGACCGGCTCCTATGCTTATCCCAGCACCACCCTGACCGGCTCGGTTGCCCGTGACATCGCATTTCTGGAGGAAGTCATCGGCGTCAAGATCGCGATCAGCGATCACCGCTCCAGCAATATTTCAGCTGAGGAGCTTGCCAGACTGGCCACCCAGGCAAGAACTGCAGGCTTCCTCGCTAAAAAGCCGGGTGTCGTGCACATGCATACGGGCAGAGGCAAGAAAGGTCTGACGGATATCCTTAAGATCGCAGATGAGACTGATATTCCGATCACCCAGTTCCGTCCGACCCATGTCAACAAAACCATGCCGGGATTTGATGAATTCGCACAAAGAGGCGGATATCTCGACTTCACTTCGGGAATCCGCACCGCTGAAACAGCCGAACGGATTGCGGATGCGCTTCAGACGGTCAATCTGAAACAGATCACACTCAGCTCCGATTCCAACGGAAGTTTCCCCAAATGGTCGGCGGATATGAAGATCATCGGCATGGGCGTGGGCAAGATGGAAACCCTCTTTGACACCATCCGTCATCTGATCAAGGACCAGAATGTCAGTATCAGCGATGCCGTTTCCATCATCACCTGCAATGTCGCGGATGCGCTGATGCTGAATCAGAAGGGAAGAATCGCAAAGGACAAGGATGCGGATCTCGTTCTTCTGGATGAGAATCTTGAAATCACCGATGTGTTCGCAAGAGGAAAACAGGTGCTCAGAGATTCACAGCTTTGCGTGAAGAATTATTACGAATATGAATGAAACCAAAAATGTGTGCCGTTGGATGACACACATTTTTTTCAGATTCTCTGAATCAGCCAGTCCTTGATCAGGGCGGCGCTTTCACGCACCAGATTGTTCAGCAGGTACAGAGGATCGCTGGGAGCTCCGATTGCGCATAGATGCTTCGCACCTGCTTTTTTTGCGAGCAGAAGAGCACGGTGGACATGGAACTGGTTTGTGACAACGCAGATCCGGTCGTTTTCAGGATCGATAAGACGGAAGCTGTATTCGATATTCTGCACCGTGTTGTCCGCCTTGTCCTCTTTAATAATGCGGTCGGCTGAAATGCCTCTTTGCATCAGATAGGCAGCCATTCCTTCCGCTTCGGGATAAGGCTCATTGAATCCCTGACCGCCGCTGACGATCGCTTTTGTCTCAGGGTTCTCGATCAGATAATCATATGCGGCATCCAGTCTGTGTTTCAGAATGGTGCTGACTCTGTCCTGATAGACCTGTGCGCCAAGCACAATCAGATAATCCTGCTGTTCGTGAATGGTTGGATGAAAATCGGAAATGATCCTGACTTCCAGAAACAGGAACAGACCCAGCATCAGACAGAAGACGCAGACACATGCTTTTCTGATCCATACTGGAATATGTCTGAAGAGATTCTTCCGCATGCAGAACAGAAATCCTTCCGCAAACAGGGCAAGGGCGATCCAGAACAGAAAGAAGAAGGAGCCGCTGCCTGCTGACATGATGAAGATGCCGTAGGCGAAAGACAGTGCGGAAAGCACATGAATCAAAGCCGCGTATGAAACGGATGCGGTTTTGTTATGACTCATTTTGTATTTTCTTTGCGGCTGCCGCAATGAACGCGTCAAATATCTTCATCATCGGATTGACTGCAAGTCTGATGAAACACTCCGGATGCCACTGAATGGCCAGCAGGAAGGGATAATCCTCGCCTTCAAGCGCTTCGACAACACCGTCTTCAGCACGGGCAATGACCCGGAGTCCCTTGCCGGTGTCTTTGACTGCCTGATGGTGGTAGGAGTTGGTGAGAACCTCATCCCCGAACAGCTCATATAAAAGGGAATCCTTTTCAATCAGCACCTTATGGCTGACGGAACTGTTGTCCATTTCCTTCTGCTGATGAAGGAAGGTGGTTTCCGGACGCAGGGAAACATCCTGCCAGAGGGTTCCGCCGAAAGCGACGTTGATAATCTGTATACCGCGGCAGATGCCCAGAAGTGGCTTGCCTGTTTTGGTGATTTCACGGATCAGGCTGATTTCATATTCATCGTATTCCAGTCTTGTCATCTGCAGCAGCGGATGCGGGTTTTCGTCATAGCTGAGCGGATTGACATCAATGCCGCCGGGAATCAGATAAGCATCGCACATTTCCGCCTGCCGTCTGATCGCTTCCGGATCAGCGGTGATCGGCAGAATCAGCACAATTCCGCCTGCTTTTTCGACGGATTCGATATAATTCTGGCCGCATGACTGGATGATGGAATGGTTTCTTTCAAAGAGTGTGGGATGAGCCGGTATTCCGATCAATGGTTTCATAGTGAGGTCTCCTGTTAGAAATGCACATATAATCTACCACATCTGTCTGTGCGGTGCCTGAAAATTTTTCATTATTACAGCAAAGATTGATTGAAAATATTTACATTTTTGTGTAAACGCTGTCAATTTGTTTGACATGCATGACCCCCATCTGCTATAAAAGGGACATAGGTCAGAGTATCTGACAGCAGACATCCAACCGGACCCGGCGCAGCTGAAACAAAGCCGGTTTCTGTTTTATTTACAGGAAGTCTGTGAGAGAACATCTGTCCAAGGAGGGAAATCAATGAAAAAGTCCAAGCTTCTGGCTCTTGCGCTTTGCAGCGCAATGCTTCTGAGTGCCTGCGGCGGCTCTTCCGGCGGTGATTCAGGCGCAAAGACATCACGTGAAACAGATGTCAAGGCAGCTGTATCACTCGACTTCACAACCATGGATCCGGTCGATACTTCCGATACACTTTCCGGCGGTATCCAGCGTCTGATCATGGATGGCATGTTCGGTTTTGACGATGACATGAACAACATCCCGATGCTGGCGACAGGATACACAGCCAATGACGATGCGACTGAATATGTTCTGACACTCAGAGAAGGCATCTCCTTCACAGACGGCACACCTTGGGATGCAGCAGCAGCCAAGGCAAACCTTGACAAGCTTGCCGACACGTCACGCAAACTCAAGAGAACTTCACTGCTCGGACCGATCATCGATACTGTTGAAATCACAGGCGACTACGAAGTCACTGTCAAACTGACTCAGCCGTTCGGTGCGTTCATCGCCACACTTGCACATCCTGCATGCGTCATGATGAGCCCGAAGGTTCTCGAAGCAGGCGATGCCGAGTGCGCTGCCCATCCGGTAGGCACAGGCCAGTACAAGTTCGTTGAATGGGAATCCGGACACCATCTGACAGTTGAACTCAATCCCGACTGGTGGGGATATGAGGCAGGTCTGGCTGATGCGGACGCAGGCTTCAAGAGCGTGACATTCGACGTTGTCACAGAAAGCTCCACAAGAGTTTCAGGCATTCAGTCCGGCGACTACCAGTTCATCTGGCCGGTTCCGACCGAGAGCTATCAGACACTTGAGAGTGATTCCAATGTCAATGTATTCTCCGATGAAGGTATCGTTGTTTACTATCTGTGCATGAACACACAGAAGGCTCCGTTTAATGATATCCGTGTCCGTCAGGCTATGAACTATGCCATCGACAAGGATGCTTACATTGAAATCATCAGAAACGGTCTTGGCACAAAGGCAACTTCCATTCTCGGCCCGGCTGTCGCTGGCTATAAGAAGAATGAACCGATTGAGGCTGATCTTGACAAGGCAAAAGAGCTCCTCAAGGAAGCGGGATATGAGAACGGCTTCACCATCACTCAGTATTACAGCTCCAACTCCGCAAATGAAAAGACCGCTCAGTTCATGCAGCAGCAGCTGAGCCAGGTCGGCATCACAGTCAATCTGGTCGGTCAGGAAAGCGCTATTACAAACGCTCTGATCCAGGACTGCACAAAGCCGGGTTCCGAAGCTGAAGTTGACATTTACCACACAGGCTGGTCACCTTCCACAGGCGACGCCGACTGGGCTCTGAGACCTCTGCTCGCATCTGAAATGTGCCCGCCGGCAAACTACAACATTTCGTACTTTGCCAATGAAGAATATGACAATCTGATCCACGCCGCTCTTGAAACAGCAGACCAGGATGAGAGAAACAAACTGTATGCACAGGCTCAGGACATCGTCTGGGCTGAACTGCCGATCGTTCCGCTGGCAAACAGCTTCAACACATGGGCAACAGCCAAGAACATGCAGAATGTCAAGATCTACAAGGATGGTGCGATCAACATCAGAAACGCAAAACTCGCGGCGGGAGAATAAACCGCAGTCTCAATGAACTGATCTGAAGATGCCTGCTGTCAGATGCAGCAGGCATCTTCTCTTATTCATTCTGTCTCTGTACGGCAGACAGCCGTATCCGAATATCAGACAAAGGAGTTGCTGTTATGGTTAGATATCTGATTAAAAAGTTTCTGGAAACCCTGCTGACATTGTTTATTGTCACAACTGCGGTGTTTTTCTTTGTCCGCATGATTCCGGGCGATCCGGCGCGTATGATTGCCGGTGAGCAGGCAACTCTTGAGGATGTTGAAAATGTCAGGGAATCGCTGGGACTCAACAAGCCGGTTCCCCAGCAGTATGCGATCTATATCAGCGGACTGCTTAAAGGTGATCTGGGAACTTCGTTAAGAACCAAGCGTCCGGTTGCCGCTGAACTTTCGCAGCGCTACCCCAACACGATCAAGCTTGCCACGCTGTCAATCGCATGGAGCGCCACGCTAGGCATTCTGATCGGTGTATGGTCGGCAAGGCACAGGACGAAATGGCAGGATTATCTTGGCATGACGATCGCCGTCTCGGGTATTTCACTGCCCAATTTCTGGATCGGCTTCATGCTCATATCGCTGTTTGCGGTCAAACTGCATCTGTTGCCATCCACGGGAACGGCAGGATTCAAGTCCTATATCCTGCCGGCTTTGACGCTGGGAACCAATATTATGGCAATCCTGGCAAGATTCACCCGTTCATCGATGATTGAACAGCTGAAAGAAGACTATATCCGCACCGCCCGTTCCAAGGGACTCAGTGAAACACCGGTCACCTGGAAGCACGCCTTCCGCAATTCGATGATTTCGGTCGTGACGGTCATCGGCATGCAGTTCGGTTTCCTGATCGGCGGCTCGGTTGTCACCGAACAGGTGTTTGCCTTCAACGGCATCGGCAGCCTTCTTGTCACATCCGTCTCATTCCGTGATTATCCGGCGATCCAGTCGCTGATCCTGATCTTCTCGCTGCACTTCATTGTCATCAACCTGATCGTTGATATTCTCTATGCGGTGCTGAATCCTGAGATCCAGCTGAGTTAAGGGGGAGGAAGATATGAGTACAAAGAATGAAAAAGTAAAGTCCTCCCGTTTCCAGGAGTTTCTGAAAAAGTTCAGAAAGCAGAAATCTGCGATTGCGGCACTGATCGTGCTTCTGATCCTGGTCTTCATTGCCATTTTCTGCTATCAGATCGCTCCTTACGGCATCAATGAATTTGATTATTCCTCGGTTCTGCAGAAACCCAGCGCGGCCCACTGGTTCGGAACCGATGAGTTTGGCAGGGATCTCTTCTCGAGAATCCTGTGCGGCACAAGAATTTCCCTGACCGTCGGTCTTGCGGCGGTTACCGTCGGCGCAATCAGCGGCACGGTGCTCGGTCTGATTGCCGGCTATTACGGGGGTATCGCGGAATCACTGATCATGCGCATGTGCGATGTTCTGTTCGCTTTCCCCGGTATCATTCTGGCGATTGCCATTATCGCGATTCTTGGCAGCGGCATGACAAACGTGGTCATCGCCGTCGCGGTTTTCTCAATGCCGACGTTCTGCCGTCTTGTGCGCAGCACGGTTCTGGCCACCAAGGAAAGCGTCTATGTGCAGGCGGAGCGCTCACTTGGCGCAAGCGATGCGAGAATTCTGTTCAGACATATTCTGCCCGCTGCTTTGCCCAATATCATCGTTCAGTACACGATGTCGATCGGCAACTCGATCATGACCGCATCAAGCCTTTCCTTCCTGGGCATGGGTGCCCAGGCGCCGACGCCCGAATGGGGACTGATTCTCAGCACCGGACGCACCTATATGGTCAACGCCGTGCATATGATGCTGTTCCCGGGTCTGGCGATCTTCATTACGGTATTGTGTTTCAACCTGCTTGGCGACGGGCTGCGTGACGCCCTTGACCCGAAGCTCAGTGAATAAGGAAGGAGAACAAAATGTCAGATACGATTCTTGAAGTGAAAAATCTCCATACCTACTTCTTCACTGACAATGGGGTGGTTCCGGCGGTTGACGGCGTGGACTTCACGCTTGAGCGCGGACATACGCTCGGTATTGTCGGTGAATCCGGCAGCGGCAAAAGCGTCACTTCGCTTTCCATTATCGGTCTTCTGATGGGCACCACCGGAAAGATCACCGAAGGTGAAATCCTGCTCAATGGCGAAGACATCACCAAATATGATGAAAAGAAGCGCCGTGAACTCAGAGGCTCGAAAATCTCGATGATTTTCCAGGAACCGATGACATCGCTCAATCCGGTCATGAAAATCGGCAGGCAGATCAGGGAGAATATCCTTCAGCACGAAAAGATTTCAAAGCAGCAGGCCGATGAAAGAGTCATTGAACTTCTGAAAATGACCGGTCTGCCCAGAGTTGAAAGAATTGTCAATGAATATCCGTTCCAGCTTTCCGGCGGCCAGAGACAGCGTGTCATGATTGCCATGGCGCTTGCCTGCAAACCGGAAATCCTGATTGCGGATGAGCCGACCACTGCCCTTGATGTGACCATCCAGGCTCAGATCCTGACGCTGATGGAACAGCTGAAAAAGGAAACCGGCACATCCATTCTGTTTATCACCCATGACTTCGGCGTGGTTGCGGAAGTCTGCGATGACGTTGTCGTCATGTATTGCGGAAGAATCGTGGAAAAGGGCAATGTCTATGATATCTTCGCAAATCCGAGCCATCCTTATACCGAAGGTCTTCTGGAATCGATCCCCAAGATCGGCGTGCATGCCGATGAGCTGGAAGTGATTCCGGGCAACGTGCCCAGTCCCGCCAACATGCCCAAGGGCTGCAAATTCTCAGACCGGTGCAAATACTGCTTTGAGCGCTGCACACAGGAGGAGCCCGGATTTGCGGATCTTGGCAACGGCCATTTCTCCAGATGCTGGCGGAATTTCCCTGATTTCAAAGAGAAGGAGGCTGAATCATGAGCGATGATATTCTGAAGATTGAAGATCTGAAGGTCTATTATCCCGTCCGCAAGGGCATGATGGGCAAGGTCCAGTATGTCAAAGCGGTGGACGGAGTCAGTCTGAATGTTCATAAGGGCGAGGTTCTCGGCATCGTCGGCGAGTCCGGCTGTGGCAAATCCACACTTGGCAAAGCGGTATGCAAGCTGATTCCGGTCACAGACGGAAACATTGTGCTCAATGATATGGACATTGCGAAGATGAGTGAGAACCAGCTGCGTCCTTATCGCAAGCAGATTCAGATGATTTTCCAGGATCCTTATGCCTCGCTGAATCCGCGCATGAGTGTGCATGATATCATCGCCGAACCGATGGAAATCCATAAGATGTATTCCACAAAGGAGGAGATCGATCAGAAGGTGACCGAACTGCTCAGGGAAGTCGGTCTGGATGACTATCATGCGCAGCGCTATCCGCATGAGTTCTCCGGCGGCCAGAGACAGAGAATCGGCATTGCCAGGGCATTGGCAACCGAACCTGATCTGATCATCGCCGATGAACCCGTATCCGCTCTTGACGTGTCAATCCAGTCGCAGGTGCTCAATCTGCTTTCCAAACTGCTGAAAGAAAGAAATCTGACCATGATCTTCATCGCCCATGACCTTTCGGTTGTGGAGCACATTTCCAACCGTGTGGTGGTGATGTATCTTGGCAATGTCGTTGAGGAAGGCACCAGCCGGGAGCTCTATGAGAATCCGCTGCATCCGTATACCAAAGCGCTTCTGGACGCCCATCCGATTCCGGATCCGACCAAAAGAAAAGAGCGGGTGCTGCTGGAAGGAACCATTCCCTCCGCGCTCAACCCGCCCGCTGGCTGCAAATTCCATACCCGCTGCAAACAGTGCATGGAGATCTGTAAACAGAAAGCGCCGGAAAAGTATTCGGTCAATGCGGAGCACTTTGTTTACTGCCATCTGTATGACGGAATGAAGTCAGCTGAATGAAAATGAAAAAGGGGAAGTCTGTTTCCCCTTTTTATGACTATGATTTTCTGGAAGCGATGTCTGCCTTGATTTTTTCAAAGGTGATCTCGCTCAGATCATGTTCAACCTTGCAGGCGTCAGCCGCTGCGGTTTTCTCATCAACTCCGATTGAAATGAAGTAATCAGTCAGCACCTGATGCCTTTCATATATTCTTTCGGCAATATCCCTGCCGGGCGGCAGCAGATTCAGGGTGCCGTCTCTGTCCATGGAAATATAACCGTTTTCTCTGAGCTTTTTCATGGCCACGGAAACGCTGGCCTTGGAATAGTGGAGATGATCGGCGATATCCACGGAATGGGCTGAGCCTTTTTTATTTTGAATGATCAGGATCGCCTCAAGATAATCCTCAGCGGATTCATAAATCGGAATTGCCATATGTATTTACCTCTGTTTCTCTCATTGTAAGATGAAAAGTCTGAAAAAGAAAGAATTTGACTTTCTGAACCTTACCCGTTCTGAAATAATATGAAGTATACTTTTGAGAGTGCATACGGAGAGTGTTATGGGACAGTTGACAGTGATCGGCGGAGCCAATATTGATATATGCGGAGCGAGCAATGAGCCGCTGCGCAATTTTGATTCCAATCCGGGCACGATCAGCGTGGCTTTCGGAGGGGTCGGCAGAAACATTGCGGAATATGCCGCTCTGCTTGGCGAGAAGGTGAAATTCGTCACCGCCTTTTCTTCAGACAATTATGGAACATTGCTGAGGAAGGACTGTGAGCAGCTGGGGATGGATTGTTCCCTCAGCATCACCACATATGATTATCCGAGCTCCATGTATATTGCCATTCTGGACCATGACCGCGATATGCGCATTGCCATGAGTGACATGAGAATTCTCAGGGCATTCACAAAGGAAATGCTGGATGATGTACTGAAAAGCGTCAGCCGTGATGATATCATTATTATTGACGCGAATCTGGACATTCCGAGCATCCACTATATTGCCCGCAATGCCGGATGCATTCTGGCAGCGGATCCGGTCAGCGTGGCAAAATCTGCAAGACTGGCGGACGTGCTGGACAGAATGACCGTTTTCAAGCCCAACCGCTTTGAGGCGGAAGATATGAGCGGTATCGCAATCAATGACGAGGGTTCCATGCGCAGGGTGCTCGACTGGTTTCTGGAGCACGGCGTGAAGGAAACGGTGATTTCGATGGCCGATCAGGGCATATTGCTCGGTACGGCAGAAGAAAAAATCCTGCTGACGCACCGGATTGTGGATGTTGAAAATGCGACCGGAGGCGGTGACTCGTTTCTGGCGGCTTATACATCAGCCAGAAACTGCGGAGATTCACCCCGTGAAGCGGTCCGCTTTGCGGCATCATGCGCAGTCAGCGTCATCGAAAAACAGTCGGCAGACAGACGGCAGATCACCCGGCAGGCCGTGATGGAAAATGCGCGGGGGATGCAGATTAAGGAGAAGTATTTATGAATCTGAGAATCAGAGATGAAGTGAAGCAGGCAATCGCGGAAGGGAAACCGGTCATTGCCCTTGAATCAACCATTATTTCGCACGGTATGCCTTATCCGCAGAATGTGCAGACAGCACTTCAGGTGGAAAAGATTGTCCGTGAACACGGCGGTATCCCCGCCACCATCGGCATCATCGACGGAGTCGGCGTTGTCGGTATGAGCGAAGAGGAGATTGAAGAATTCGGCAGACGCGGCATGAGCATTCCGAAGGTCTCCAGAAGAGATCTTCCCGTGATCATGGCTACCGGCAGCTGGGGCGCCACAACCGTGGCGACAACGATGATCCTGGCGGCTCTTGGCGGCGTGGAATTCTTCGTGACCGGCGGCATCGGCGGCGTGCACCGCGGAGCGGAGCTGACCTTTGATGTTTCCGCGGATCTTGAAGAACTTGCCAGAACAAATGTGACAGTCATCTGCGCAGGCGCAAAGGCAATTCTCGATCTGCCCAAAACCCTTGAGGTTCTTGAAACAAAGGGTGTGCCGGTGCTCGGATATCAGACTGCGGAACTGCCTGCATTCTATACAAGAACATCCGGCCTGAAGGTTGACTATGCGCTCAAAGACGCAAAGGAAGCAGCTGCCGTGATTCATGCAAAACGCGATCTGGGTCTGGATGGCGGCGTTCTGATCACCAATCCGATTCCCGAAGAATATTCCATGGATCCGGAAGCGATCAATAAGGTGATTGAGAAAGCCATTCATGAAATGGACGAAAAAGGCATCAAAGGCAAGGAATGCACCCCGTTCCTGCTTGCCCGCATTGCGGAAATCACCGGCGGCGAATCATTGAATTCCAATATCCGGCTTGTTTTCAACAACGCGGCCGTGGGTACGGAAATTGCCAAAGAATATTTCAGAAAGTGATATGACAGAACAGAAGAATAATAAAACCAAAACCGTTACAAATCCGGTTACCAGGGATGCGCTGATCAGTACACTGCGCGGTCTCGGTGTTACCGGGAATCAGATTCTGGAAGTGCATTCAAGTCTTTCCTCCTTCGGCTATGTGGTCGGCGGGGCAAGAACCATCGTTGATGCGCTGATGGAAATCGCTGAGCCCGGAGGCACGATTCTGATGCCGACCCAGACCACGGAAAACAGTGAGCCCGGCAATTGGGTGGATCCTGCCGTTCCCGCCTATATGTATCAGGAAATCAGGGCAGCGATGCCGCCCTATGACAGCAGAAAGAGCGACCTGAGAAAGATGGGCGAGGTTGTTGAGAACTTCCGCCACCGCGAAGGGGTGGTCATTTCCAATCATCCGGCGGTTTCCTACGCTGCCTGGGGCAGATATGCCAGACTGTTGTGCAACAGACAGTCCATGCATTTCCCGCTGGCCGAGGAATCCCCGTGTGCAAGATTATATGAATTGAAGGGTTATGTTCTTCTGCTTGGTACTGATTTTGATACCTGTACGTGCATGCACCTGGCTGAATACAGATGCGACTGCAGGCCGATCGTGATTTCCGGCGCCTGCATGAATACGAAAGACGGACCGCAGTGGAAGAAATATCTCGATCTGGCGATCGACAGCGAGGTCTTCAGCAAAATCAGGGAAATCCTGGTCAGAAAAAAGATGATCCGTGAAACCACGCTTGGCGGCTGCCGCATTCAGTTTTTCCCGGCTGCCGCTGCCATCGATGAGGCGGTGCGCTATTTTGACAAGACCGTTGTTTACGATCTGTACCGTTGACAGGAGTGCCGAGGCGCTCCTTTTTTCTGACATAACGCGATGCAGAGCACGCCTGAAAGATTCAATGCAAAAACAATGGATTTATTTTCGTTAAATAGTAAAATGTTATGACAGAAGAAAGAGAGGGGATGTATGCTGCCGGAAATTGGATCATCTGTTTATATCCAGAGCTACAAACATAACGGAAGTCTGCACAGAACCTGGTGCATGGCTTATGTCATGGACGCGGATGAAGATAAAATCGTGGTTGTGACAGACCGCGCATGGGTTATTGAATCCGACGGCAGAAAATGGCTGACCCGGGAACCCGCTGTCTGTTTCTTCTATACGCACAGATGGTACAACGTCATTTCAATGATCCGTCATGGCGGTATCTATTATTACTGCAATCTCGCTTCCCCGAGCATTTATGACGGCGAGGCGATCCGCAACATTGACTATGATCTGGATGTCAAACTGTATCCGGATGATTCCTATCAGATCCTGGACGGATCGGAGTATGCGGATCATGCCAAAGCGATGAAATATCCTGAAAAGGTGATGGAGATCGTGGAGGCGCAGATGGACAGGATTCTGGAAATGATGAAAGACGGAGAGGATCCTTTCAACAAGGAATGCATCGACGCTTACTACCATATGTATCTGGATATGACACGTGAAAAATGAACGGAAAGATCAGGGCTGATTCCACTGGAAGAACCCTGATTTTTAGTTGGAAATCCGCGCAATATTTGGTTGGATATCCTATTATGAATAAGCGGTAAAAAAGCAGTGAATTTCTGTATTTTTTTGAAAATAACACTTTACAAATAAAACGATTTCAATATAATAAAAATCACCCGCAGGACAGATGTCCGAGAGTTTGAAAAGGAATTCGAAAAAAATTTCAAAAAAACTTTTGACATGACGGTTCCTGAGTGGTATATTATCAAAGCGCGCTCGGAAAGAGCGGCGCGGCAGATCTTTGAAAACTGAACAGGAAAAGAAACACATTACAAACGTCAAGTTTATTTATGTAAGAAAGTAAATCGAAAGAGATTTACGAAAAAA
>CACWLH010000050.1:478-886 GCA_902761625.1 uncultured Erysipelotrichaceae bacterium | reverse complement strand
CAAATGAAGAGTTTGATCCTGGCTCAGGATAAACGCTGGCGGCGTGCCTAATACATGCAAGTCGATCGCTGGAATTCAAGCTTGCTTGAATGAAGGAGAGGCGAACGGGTGAGTAATACATAAGCAACCTGCCCACGAAGACTGGGATAATTCCTGGAAACGGGGACTAATACCGGATAGGCAACAGAGACGCATGTCATTGTTGTTAAAGGTTAAAAACACTGGTGGATGGGCTTATGGCGCATTAGTTAGTTGGTGAGGTAACGGCCCACCAAGACGATGATGCGTAGCCGGCCTGAGAGGGTGAACGGCCACATTGGGACTGAGACACGGCCCAGACTCCTACGGGAGGCAGCAGTAGGGAATTTTCGGCAATGGGCGCAAGCCTGACCGAGCAACGCCGCGTGA
>CACWLH010000050.1:0-470 GCA_902761625.1 uncultured Erysipelotrichaceae bacterium | reverse complement strand
TACCAGAAAGCCACGGCTAACTACGTGCCAGCAGCCGCGGTAATACGTAGGTGGCGAGCGTTATCCGGAATTATTGGGCGTAAAGGGTGCGTAGGCGGCCTGTTAAGTTTAAGGTCAAATTGTGGGGCTCAACCCCATCACGCCTTAGATACTGGCAGGCTAGAGTACTGGAGAGGGAAGTGGAATTCCATGTGTAGCGGTAAAATGCGTAGATATATGGAGGAACACCAGAGGCGAAGGCGGCTTCCTAGACAGAGACTGACGCTCAGGCACGAAAGCGTGGGGAGCAAATAGGATTAGATACCCTAGTAGTCCACGCTGTAAACGATGAATGCTGGGTATCGGGGTGACTCGGTGCCGTAACTAACGCGATAAGCATTCCGCCTGTGGAGTATGCACGCAAGTGTGAAACATAAAGGAATTGACGGGGGCCCGCACAAGCGGTGGAGTATGTGGTTTAATTCGACGCA
>CACWLH010000049.1 GCA_902761625.1 uncultured Erysipelotrichaceae bacterium | reverse complement strand
ATAGCCTTTTGGTGAAGTATGCACGCTGCCAGGTTATCACAAGGAAGAGTTCAGCTCTTCCTTTTTTTCGCTTCTCTTTCCTTCAGCATGATCCTGTATCTGGAGACATGCTGTTTTTTTACATCAATTTACATAAGCATGTTCTATAATGAAACATATGAACAGGAATACTGAAAAAAGCTTTTTTTCCAAGATATATGTCGTGATTGCGCTGCTTATCGCGATTCTTGGACTGTTGTTATATCTGATCCTTTCCGGAGGCGCTGACAGAATCCAGCAGGCGATCAGCTCCCAGGATCATCCTGCTCATACCGTGACGCCTGATGCGGACACCCAGCAGCCCGATGAGAGTCAGAAGCCTGCCACTGCAGATGCGTCTAAGACTCCTGAATCTTCCGCCAGCACTGAACCGCAGAAGACAGATGAGCCTTCTGAATCGCCTTCCGAAGAACCTTCTGAATCCGGCAAGGAAAGCACATCGCCTGAGCCCACGGAAGAAGCTGCAAAGATCACGGATGATATTGATTCCAATGATTCACTCACAAAGATCGTCAGCCCGGCCAGAACGATCGATCCGGCTTATGTGCCGGCGGATCTGGTTGTGCCTGATGTGCCGTATATCCTCGATGAGAATCAGAATTTCATGCGCAGGGATGCGGCTGAGGCGATGGAACGTATGTTTGCAGCCGCTGCCGAAGAGGGCCATGAGCTGTTTCTGATCAGCGGCTACCGCTCATATGATTTCCAGAAAGAGCTTCAGAAGTTCTGGATCACGCAGAAGGGAAAGAAATATGCGGCCGAACTGGATTCGATGCCCGGCGGCTCTGAGCACCAGCTTGGCCTTGCGGCAGATATCGGAACCACGGACGGCTGCTGTGAGCTGGATGTCTGCTTCGCTGAAACACAGGCATATGCATGGCTGAAAGAGAATGCATGGAAATACGGATATATCGAACGTTATCCTTCCGGAAAACAGGAAATCACAGGCATTACCTATTCGCCCTGGAATTTCCGCTACGTTGGTACGGATGCGGCTGAAAGAATCTATCATTCCGGCAAAACCATGGAAGAATACTACAACCTGTCCTGACATATGCAGGCAAGGTTTTGATAAATCGCATGAATTAACAAAAATTTTCAGAAAATTCTGAAAAAATATTGTAAATCAAATGCACTAATTTACGGATTATGGTAATATTTTTCATCATATAACTATGATTCAAGTACCCTGGGGAGGATACGAAAATGAAAAAGAAGGACAGACAGACAGCAGTACAGAAAATGGGAGTTGTCAGCCGCCTGGCATGGGAATATGCCCGTGAAAAGATGGATACCGACGGTCTCTCAAGTGTTCAGAGCAAAGTATGTATTGCAATCTACAACGATCCCGGACTCAGTCAGGATGATGTAGCCCGCGTGCTTGGAATGGACAAGAGCTCCATTGCCAAACTGATCGCCAAACTGATCGACGGAAAGTATGTCACCAGACAGACCAATCCGCAGGACCGCAGAGAGTACAAACTCTATCTTGATGAAAGAGGAGAGAAAACAACTCTCGAACTTGTATCTTATCTGAATGAGTTCCAGGAGAATTTCATCAATTCCATCCGCCCTGATCTGATCGATGAACTCAATGATACTCTCAACAAAATTCTTGAAGAAGTCGCTGAATGATTCATCAAATCTGAAACCGGCAAGGTGCATGCAGACAGAATATGTCTGCATATACACTGCCGGTTTTTAAGATTCACCGACCAGTTAGCCATGAAAAAAAAGATGATTGAAATGATAGCGCTTTCTGTATAAAATGGTTTTAGAACAACGGAAGTTTGTTTGAGAAAGAAAGAAGGTATAATCAATGACAAAAGTAATCACATTATTCTGCTCAGCAGGTATGTCCACATCACTGCTGGTCAACAAGATGAAGGAAGCTGCAGCTGCTGAAGGCAAAGACTATCAGATCGCTGCTTTCTCACTTGGTGAAGCACCGAACGAAGCTCCTAAGGCTGACTGCATCCTGATTGGTCCGCAGGTTCGTTTCGCTCTTGACAAGCTGAAGGCTTATGGCAAGCCGATCGCAGCCATCGACATGCGTATCTATGGTCTGATGGATGGCAAAGGCGCTCTCAACATCGCCAAGAAGCTCCTCGGTGAAGAGTAATCGATCATTCTGAACCAGAAAGGTTTCAATGTCCGGAAGAATCTCATTGTTCTGTGACTCCGGAATGTCTACGTCCCTTCTGATCAACAAAATGAGGGACTGTGCTGCTCTGCATGGAAAAGACTATGAAATCTTTTCCTTCCCGTTCACCGAATTTGATTCAAAAGCTGAATCATCGGATGTATGTCTGCTCGGTCCGCGCACGGCATATGCGCTGCCGAAGCTGAAACAAAAATATCCGGGACTGAAGATTGCAGTAATTCCTTCACAGATCTATGGTTTGATGGATGGCAAGGGCGTACTCGCACTTGCAGAAAAAATATTAAGAGAGGAATAAGAACATTATGGAAGGAACAGAACTCGTTGCTTTTAATATCATCGCTTCAGTAGGAACAGCACGTTCCAGCTACATCGCTGCTATTGACGAAGCGGCTGCAGGAAACTTTGAAGAAGCTGAAAAGCTCATCAAAGAAGGTCAGGAAGCTTTCAACGGCGGCCATGGCGCTCATCAGGAACTGCTCGTAAAGATGGCTAACGGTGAGACTGTTACAATGACTCTGCTTCTCACACATGCTGAGGACCAGCTCATGAGTGCAGAAAGCTTCGGCATTCTCGCAGAAAAATTCCTCGCCGTTTACAAGAAGATCAACGGCTGATCTGCAAAACCAGAAAAGATCTCGCAATGAGATCTTTTTTTATGCTTGTGATTATCCGCGAAACATGTATGATGAAGGCGCAGGAGGATATCTATGGCAATCAAGGCAATTTTCTTCGATTTTGACGATACCATCGGTCATCGGGAAGCATATGCGTATGACTGCTACAGAAGAATCATCAAAGAACAGGCGCCTCACCTCACTGATCCGTTTGAATTTGAAGCGGTTGTCCAGGACTGCATGCTATGGGATGAAAAAGGCAATATTGACAAGACCCATGTAAAGAACATGCTGAAAGAGACATATGGAATTGAACTGCCGTATGAAGATCTGAATGCTTACTGGGATCAGATTCTCTGGGAATACTGCGTTCCGTACAGTGATTCTGAAAAGACCCTGGAAATCCTTTCACAGCGTTACAGGCTCGGGCTGATCACAAACGGTCCTTCCGTCGGACAGCGCAACAAACTTCGCAATTCGGGACTATCGCGGTTCTTCGATCCGGAACAGATTGTCGTGAGCGGCGACTATCCGTTCAAAAAACCTGATCCGCGTCTGTTCCATGTCGCATGTGAGAAGCTTGGCGTCCTTCCGCAGGAAGCGGTCTATGTCGGTGACATCTATGGCAGGGATGTGCTTGGCGCCCACCGCGCCGGTCTGACACCCGTCTGGATCTGGAACTGGGGCGAGCGTAAATGCGGAACCGATATCCTGATCATTCACAAAATCAGCGAACTTCTTAACTATTTCTGAAAACATCGTGAATTAATGGATAAAGTTAATAATCTTCAATTTATATGGTATGATATGCGGGCATTACGGACAGGAGGCAGATTATATGGAGTATGAAGCACTCAGGAAGATTGCAAATGATATTCGTATCAACATTATTAAAATGGTGTCCAATGCGAAATCGGGGCATCCGGGAGGCTCTCTGGGAGCGACGGATATCGTCACATTTCTGTATTTCAATGTGATGGATATCACCAAGGAAAACGCCGGAACCAACGACAGAGACAGATTTGTTCTTTCCAAAGGACACGCCTCACCTCTTCTGTACGCGGTACTTGCTGAAAAGGGAATTATCCCGAAGGAAGAACTGCTGACTTTCAGACATCTTCACACAAGACTGCAGGGACATCCCGATATGAATGAGCTGGATGGAATTGACATGACAACGGGTTCACTCGGTCAGGGTCTTTCCGCAGCGGTCGGAATGTGTCTTGCAAACAAACTGGACAAAAATGATCATCGCGTTTATTGCCTGGTCGGCGACGGTGAATGTGAGGAAGGTCAGATCTGGGAAGCCGCCATGGCTGCCGCTCATTACAAATGTGATAATCTGTGCGCAATTATTGACAACAACGGTCTGCAGATCGACGGAAAAATCGAAGATGTCATCGGCCCGGCGCCGTTTGACGAAAAGTTCCGTGCGTTCGGCTGGCATACAATCAATGTGGATGGACATGACTTTGCACAGCTTGAAAAGGCTTTTGCGGAAGCGAAGACCGTCAAGGGAAAGCCGACATGCATCATCGCTAAGACCGTCAAGGGAAAAGGTGTATCTTATATGGAAAATGTGGCTGACTGGCACGGAAAGGCACCCAATGCCGAACTGACCGCAACCGCATTGAAAGACCTGGAGGGAGAATAAGCATGGCCAGAGCAACCAGAGAAGCATACGGAGATGAACTGGAAAGACTGGTTCAGGAAAATCCGAAAGTCGTCGTACTCGATGCAGACCTCGCAGGCTCCACAAACGCTGCCAGAGCTGCAAAATATGCACCGGAACGGTTCTTTGATATGGGTATTGCCGAAGCTGATATGATCGGTGTTTCTGCCGGTCTTGCGGCCAGCGGATATATTCCGTTCGCTTCAAGCTTCGCGATGTTCTGCACAGGCCGTGTCTGGGAACAGATCCGCAACAGTGTCGCCTATCCGGGACTCAACGTCAAGATTGTTGGAACCCACAGCGGAATTTCCGTCGGTGAGGACGGCGTCACACACCAGGCGATCGAAGACATGGCGATCATGCGTGATATCACCGGTCTGGCAGTTTACTGCCCTTGCGATCAATGGGAAACCAAGGCTGTCATCCGCCAGGCAATGGAGGAGAACGGCCCCTGCTACATCCGTCTTGGCAGAGCCAAAGTTGAGGATGTGTTTGATGAAAACAAGAGATTTGATGTCCGTAAAATCAACGTTCTGCGCAGCGGCAGAAAAGTCGCAGTCTTCGCAACCGGACTGATGGTTCAGATGACCCTGAAAGCGGCTGATATTCTGAAAGAACACGGAATCGACATCACCGTGATTGATGTATGTTCCATCAAGCCGATCGACAAGGAAGGCGTAGCCGGAATCCTGAAAGACCATGAACAGATTTTCACGGTTGAGGAACATTCCGTCACCGGCGGTCTGGGCTCGTCAATCTGCGAAATCGCCTGTGAAACAGTGCCGCGCATTGTCCACAGAATCGGCATGTTCGGTTTTGCGGAAAGCGGTGAATGGCAGCAGCTGCTCCATGAATACAAGCTCGATGGCGAAGGTATCGCCGAGCAGATCATGGGTTATCTCGGTATTTAATCGGTATTTAACAAAAAACAAGAACCGGCTCAGCCGGTTCTTTTCAGTAAAACAGTTCCTTCCGTTTCCTTGCTTCTGTGATCAGATCATAATCTTCAAGCAGATTGACATCGAGATCTTCAATGACAGAAAGCGCGCGGCTGAGATATTTATCAGTCAGAAACAGTTTGGGATTATGAATGTCCAGTCCGATGACGACCGGACATTTTTTTTCTGCGAACACTTCGAAGAATGCACGGGTCGGATAGGCATAGCGTTTTCCATCATTGTATTGTTTGGGATCATGGAGAACACCTGATCCGCAATTGAGTTCAAGCGGCATATTATATTTTAATGAGATTTCCGCAATCCGTTCGGCGGCTTCCTTGACAGATCCGTCGATGGAAGGCCATTCCCACAGCACGACATCCGGATGGCAGATATAATCGCACAGACTGTGCCTGCACGCTTCTTCAATCGCGTCCACATACTGCATCAGCTCTTCACGCTCAGTGACATGGTAAATACTCTGGCCATCATATTTCAGTTTGTGCTGGCCGAGAATGCAGTAGTCGAGATTCTTTCTGTACCACGAAAGAATTTCCCACTGTTCCGGATAATACTCCACCTCCATGCCGAGATGGATCTTGATCCGGTCCGCATATTTTTCTTTCAGTGAACGGATGGAATCCATGTATTCAGGAACCTGTTCATAATCCATTCTGCTTCGTGGATCCGGATCGGTATATGCGGCGTGATCACTGAATCCGAGTGTCTTTAATCCGGCTGTGATTGCCGCTTCAATATATTCTTCGTCTGTCCCTGTTGCATGTTTGCAGCGGGCTGTATGTGTATGCCAGTTTGTTTTGATCATATTCGTTTCTCTTTTCAGGCGGATACATTGTACATTGTCTGTCATTAAAATGAAAATACATTGACAATCATCTCAAAGAAAACGATACTATATTTGAACAGTTGTTCAAGTGAGGTTGTTATATGAGCGAACATGAACGTGCCAGATATAAATTTGAGATCAAAGGAATTGACTGCGCAGACTGTGCAGCCAAACTGGAATCAAAGATTGCAAAGATCGATGGAATCTCCAATGTATCCTTGTCATTCCTGAACAGTACTCTTCAATATGAATGCGATCATGATGAAGCAGAGCGGATTGAAAAAGAAGTTCGAGAGATCAGTGCGAAGGAAGAGCCTGATGCAGTGATCACCTCAAAAGGCCATAAGCATCTTCATTCCCATGAACATGAAGAACATCATCATGAGCATCATCATGAACACGAATGCCACGATGAACATGAATGCGGCTGCCATCATGAGGAAAGGGCATTATATAAATTTGAAATCAAAGGAATTGACTGCGCAGACTGTGCGGCAAAGCTGGAATCAAATATTGCAAAGATCGATGGAATCTCCAATGTATCCTTGTCATTCCTGAACAGTACTCTTCAATATGAATGCGATCATGATGAAGCAGAACGGATTGAGAAGGAAGTCCGAGAGATCAGTGCGAAGGAAGAGCCTGATGCGTTGATTACCTCAAAAGGCCATAAGCATCTTCATTTCCATGAACATGAAGAACACCACCATGAACATGTTGAAGCACGCCCTGAAACATCCGATACAAGAAAATACAGAATCACCGGTCTTGACTGCGCAGACTGTGCGGCAAAGCTGGAACGTAAACTCAGTGCTGTTCAGGGAGTCAGTGATCTGCGGATCAGCTTTATCAACAGCACCCTGATCTATGACTGTGCAGCGGAAGATCTTGCACGGGCTGAAGAGGAAATAAAGAAAATCACCGCCAGAGAGGAACCGGAGGCAGTGATTGAGAAACAGGATCAGGTACAGAAATCAGCTGTGAAGGATGATGATGAAGATCATGATGATCGGACCATGCTGGTGAGGCTGATCATCGGTGCTATTCTGTTTGTTCTGTCCATTGTGATGAAAGATCAGATGCGCATGATCATGGCGATCGCATCATGGCTGGTGCTTGGCTATGACGTATTGATCAAAGCGGTGAAGGGAATCGGCAGAGGCCAGGTGTTCGATGAACATTTCCTGATGGCTGTCGCCACCATCGCAGCCATTTATCTGAAGGATTACCGTGAGGCGGCGGGTGTCATGCTGTTTTATCAGATCGGTGAATACTTCCAGGACATGGCTGTCAGAAGAAGCCGCAAATCAATCGGGGAACTTATGGATATCCGCCCTGATTATGCATGGGTGAACAAGGGCGGCGATTATATCAGGGTGAATCCCGAGGATGTGCGGACAGATGATGTGATCCTTGTGAAGCCCGGTGAAAGAATTCCGCTTGACGGCATCATCACAAGCGGCGCATCAACCCTGAATACCGCGTCTTTGACAGGTGAGTCAAAGCTCAGTGATGTGGATGTCGGGGATGAGGTATACAGCGGCACCGTGAATGAAACCGGTGTGCTCGAAATCAGAGTGACCAGAGAATACAGTGATTCCACCGTTGCCAGAATTCTGGAACTGGTGGAGAATACGGATTCCAACAAAGCATCGCATGAAAAATTCATCACGAAGTTCTCAAGATGGTATACACCGCTGGTTGTGTTCTCTGCCATTGTCACTGCCATCCTGACGGCAGTCATCACAGGCGATATCAACGAGGGTGTCCGCAGGGCATGCACATTCCTGGTTATCTCCTGTCCCTGCGCGCTTGTGATCTCCATTCCGCTCTCATTCTTTGCCGGCATCGGCGGTCTTTCCGCCAGAGGCGTTCTGGTTAAGGGCGCCAATGTGATCGAGGCAATGGCGGATGTGAAGCAGGTGGTTCTCGATAAAACCGGCACATTGACAACAGGCGTTTTCCATGTGGAAAAGATCATATCCTCAGATCAGCCTGAAATTGCTCTGCGGGATGCGGCATATGCGGAACATTTCTCCAACCATCCGCTTGCCCAGTCCATCCGCTCTGCTTATGACAAAGAAATCAGCGATGAG
Organism: uncultured Erysipelotrichaceae bacterium; assembly: GCA_902761625.1. GTDB lineage: Bacteria > Bacillota_I > Bacilli_A > Erysipelotrichales > Erysipelotrichaceae > Bulleidia. The sequence continues at coordinate 11,074 of CACWLH010000049.1, read as the reverse complement.
GAAATCACGGATGTAAAGGAAATCAGCGGCCGCGGTCTGTGTGTGCATGCCGGTGACCGGGAAATCCTTGCCGGCAATTATAAACTGATGAAAGAACATGGCATCGCATGCGAAGAGGAAAGCGATCCCGGCACTCTGGTCTATGTGGCAGCGGACGGCGTCTATGAGGGATGTCTCGTGCTGCGTGATAAGATCAAGGATAACGCGGCAGATACGCTCAGAGCGCTTCATAACAGCTCTGTGAAATGTATCATCGTCTCAGGCGACCGCCAGGATATCACCGAAGAGACAGGCCGTGCGATCGGCGCGGATGAGGTATACGGACATTGTCTGCCTGCCGACAAGGTCGAGCATGTCAGACGTCTGAAACAGGCAGGCGGAACAGCGTTTGTCGGTGACGGCGTGAATGATGCGCCGGTGCTGAACGCGGCGGATGTCGGTTTTGCCATGGGTGCCTTGGGCAGTGACGCTGCGATTGAAGCGGCGGATGTCGTGATCATGGATGACTCTCTGAATAAGATTCCGTTCGCCCTGAAAAACGCTTCACGAATCCTTTCGGTAGCGAAACAGAATATTTACGGCGCAATCGGAATCAAGCTTCTGATTCTTGCCCTTGGCGCAGTCGGCATTGCGAATATGTGGATGGCAATCTTCGCCGACACAGGCGTGGCCATGCTGTGTGTCATGAATTCCATGCGTCTGCTGAAACCGAAAGAGTAAACGAAAGAGCCGGGTCGCAATGATGTGATCCGGTTCTTTTTCAAGATACTCATCTGTATCAGCCGGCTCCTTTGATGTTATAATTGGCAGACAGAGGTGTCCGGTATATGAGTGTGTTTGATATGATCTGCGTGGGTGTGCTTGTGTTATATGTGGGCGGTTATATCTGGATCAATGCGTCCAGACGTCTCGCACCTCCGGAAGAGTAAAACTTCATGAATCCGCAAGGATTCTTTTCTTTTTGAGCACAACAAAAGCGGTCCGCAGACCGCTTTGGTGGACAGACTGCTGATCAAGGCAGGTAGATATAGCCCTGAAGTGACTGACCGTAAATATAATCTTTGTTGACCCAGCGCTCGTTATATCCGCCGTTGAATCCGCCTTCCATAATATAGACCTGGTCGCCTTCAACCGCTGATACATAAGCTACATGACCGCTGTATACCGCGATACTGCCTGCCGCCGGAGCGGAACCTGTCGCATATCCGGAAGCCTGGGCACTGTAGAGCCAATTGCCAGCATATCCCCATGAAGGAAGATTGACACCGGAAAGGTTGTGAGCCAGCTGCCATGCGCCATATGCGCAGTTGGACCAGCCGCCGTAATACGGGTTGTCACCGGTTCCGGTCAGAGGTGCTCCGCTTCCTGCGGATTCAACTGCCAGCTGAGCCTGACGCTCAGCTTCCGCCGCTGCTTCCTCAGCCGCAATGCGTTCAGCCTCTTCGCGTTCTCTCTGTTCCTGGGCAAGTCTTTCAGCTTCCGCCGCTGCTTCCTCAGCCGCGATGCGTTCAGCTTCTTCTCTTGCACGGATGACTTCTTCGGGGGTTTTGACGCTGACTTTCAGATCAGCCTCTGCTTTGTTTCCTTCGATATCGACTGCAGTATAAGTGACATAATAATCACCATCCGTGCTCATATCCACATTTCCGTCAACGATGAGCGCCGGCAGGATACCGGAATCATCATTGATGTAGGAGATGTAGGATGACGCATTCCATGTGTCGCCGTTGTTCACTGTCACTGTATCAGATTTCAGTTTCAGCTGAGGGGCGCTGGATTTGACCATTTTCACGGTCGCATTCTGGACGAATGTATATCCCACTGATTTCGTGATGCCTGAAGATTCTTCGGAACTTCCCGCCAAGGACAGCCTGGCGGTTACAGCCTGAATCCCTGTTGCTGACCGGTCAAAGCCCTGCAGATCGATCTGGCTTGCCGCGATATCAACCGCGTTCAGATCAATCGAATCATCTGTGGAAGCTTTCAGTTCGATAATGCTTTTCTTGATCGTCTCAAGAGGCGCCGCATCCTGGATGCTGACTTCGATCAGTGGTAAGTCGGCAGCTACTGTAGCTGTCTCATCGCCGCTCGCAAATACCTGAGTGGCGGGTACTGCCGCTGCGAACATTGCCGCTGCAGCGAGACCGGCAATCGCAATACCGGTTCTCTTCTGTTTTAAGTTTTTGTTCTGCATAAGGGTATTTTAGCGATTTTGTTGCATACAAAGCAACCGCTTGTTAAGATTTCACATATTAATCCCAAATTGTTAGCGCTTAACCTTCGTTATTTCACAAAACTTTCACACCGATGCCCGTTTTCATGCAGTAACGAAACGGTTCCGAAACAGCGAAAACAGCGATGAATCATTGAAAGCACGGCGATTGGTACGGTCCGCAGTCTGCAGGATATGATATACTCATAGGCATGAAAACAGTTATACAGAGAGTCACTTCGGCAAGTGTGAAAATCGATGGCGAAATCCATGGTAAAATCTCAACGGGATTTCTGGTTCTGGTCGGTGTCTGCGATGCGGATACGGAAAAGGAAGCGGATAAACTCGCAGGCAAGATTGCCAGAATGAGAATCTTCGAAGATGAGGCGGGAAAGATGAATCTGTCTTTGGACAAGGTCGGCGGACAGGTCCTTTCAATCTCACAGTTCACACTTTATGCGGACTGCCATAAAGGCAACCGTCCCTCATTCGATCAGGCCGGCAAACCCGATCATGCAAAACAGCTCTATCTTTATTTCAATGATGCGCTGCGCGCATACGGTATCCATGTGGAGGAAGGAATCTTCGGCGCGGATATGAAAGTCGAGCTTCTCAATGACGGCCCGGTCACGATCTGTCTTGATACGGATACACTCTGAGAAAGATCCGGGAGAAGAAGGCTATGCTGAAAGAAACATATGATCTCAATGATATCGTTGAAATGAAAAAAGAACATCCGTGTCATAAATCAAAACTCTGGCAGATCACACGCATGGGAGCGGATATCAAAATCCGCTGTCAGGGATGCGGAGCTGTGATCATGTTTCCGCGGCATGAATTTGAAAAGAAAATGAAGAAGGTCGTACAGAAAGCTTCTTCAGAAGAATAAGGAAGGAAATAGAAATGGCATTAACAGCAGGAATTGTCGGACTGCCCAACGTCGGCAAGTCAACATTATTCAACGCAATCACAAACAGCCAGGTGCTGGCTGAAAACTATCCGTTCGCCACGATCAATCCCAACGTCGGCGTGGTCGAGGTTCCGGATGAGAGAATGGATGAGTTTGTAAAATTCTACAAACCGAAGAAAACGATCTACACGACATTTGAATTCACCGATATTGCGGGTCTGGTCAAAGGCGCCTCCCAAGGCGAGGGACTGGGCAACCAGTTTTTAGGCAATATCAGACAGACGGATGCGATTGTCCATGTGGTCAGATGCTTTGATGATGACAATATCGAACATGTGGAAGGATCCGTGGATCCTGTGCGCGATATTGAGGAAATCAATATGGAACTGTGTCTGGCGGATCTGGAAACAGTCGAGAACAGAATCGGCAGGATCGCCAAGAAGGCACAGACAAAAGATAAGGATGCCGCAAGGGAGCTGGCTGTATTGAGCGCTCTCAAGACAGACCTGGAAGCCGGTAAACCGGTGCGCTTGAGCGAGGTTGAGGACAAGGACGAATTCATCCGCAACTATGGCCTTCTGACCGGCAAGCCGGTGATCTATGTTGCCAATATGAGCGATGTGGAGATCGCCGATCCCGAAAGCAATGATTATTATCAGAAGGTAAAGGCATTTGCGGCGCAGGAAGGCAGTGAATGCATTGCCATCTGTGCAAAGATTGAAGAAGAACTCTCCGGCATGGACAAAGAGGAGAAGCTTGAATTCATGGCGGACCTCGGCATTCCCCAGAGCGGTCTTGACCAGATCATCAAGGCTGCCTATCATCTGCTTGGCCTGAGAACATTCTTCACCGTCGGCGAGCCTGAATGCAGAGCCTGGACATTCCGCGAAGGCATGAAAGCTCCGCAGTGCGCAGGCATTATCCACACCGACTTTGAAAGAGGATTCATCCGCGCTGAAATCTACAGCTATGAAGACTTCATGCAGTACCATGCGGAATCCGCTCTGCGCGAACACGGCAAAATCCGTCTCGAAGGCAAGGAATACCTGATGAAGGACGGAGATATTGTATTCTTCCGGTTTAACGTATAAAAGCGTTTGTGATAAAATAAATTAAACAGATATGGGAGGTATTTACCATGAAACTGATTCTGGCAATTGTATCAAATGATGATGCTCCGGCGGTGTCGACCGCTCTTACAAAGAATAATTTCTATATTACCCGTCTTGCGACTACCGGCGGATTCCTCAGAGCAGGAAACACCACGATTATTGTCGGTACAGAAGACGAGAATGTGGACAGAGTAATTGAGCTGATCGGTTCGGAAGCGAAGAGACGTACGGAAATCGTCCCGTCCACAGCCAGCTATGATATCGGCCGTTATGCATCGTTCCCGGTCGAGGTTCAGATCGGCGGCGCCACAATCTTTGTGCTCGACGTTGACCAGTTCATCAAGCTTTAAAAAAAGAACAGCGGATCTGTTCCCTGATACATCTGTCATTCAGATGCGGAGCAGTCCGCTTTTTCTTTTTGTTTCAGATAATCCAGCAGAGCCGTACGGTCATTGGGAAGCTTCATGTCTATCACTTCCTCCAGAAGAAGATCCAGCGCTTCTGAAATCTGTCTTCCTTTGAGGCCGGCCTGCACCAGATCATTGCCTTTGACGGCCAGCTGGCGCAATGTGCAGCACTGCTGAGCATTTATGATATCTTCATGCATTTTCATGATCGCCGCGTAATTCTTCGATTCATCCATTGCACAGACAAACCGCGCAAAGCGTTCAAATTCTGTTTTCAGATCACGGATGATCCTGCGGATATCAGAAGAAGTATCTGTATTCCTTTCTTTGAGATTCAAGAGATTCATGACAATATCCGTCTCATGATTGGAAAACTTCATCCGTTTCATAATCTGAGCGGGATCTCTGAGGCTGCACAGAATCAATGCCACCCTGATCAAAGGATCAGTGACCGAGTTGGCAAGGCGGCGGAACATGACTTCCTTCTCCGTATCCGGGCAGTCTTTCAATTCCGGAATAATCGTTTCGAACACCTTTATATATTGTTCAAACAGCGCCGGGGCACCTGGTGCCTCAAGCAATCCCATAAGTTCATCGCGGATCCGTTCCATGGATATGAAGTTCAGAAGAGCACGGCAGGAAAGCAGCGCATCGGAAGTCTTTTCATCAATGGAAAAGCCGAGCCTTGCCGCAAAGCGCAGAGCGCGCAGAATCCGCAGGGCATCCTCATCGAAGCGTTCCTGCGGTATGCCGATGCAGCGGATCAGTCTGTTTTCAAGATCTTCTCTGCCGTTGAAAAAGTCATGGATCTTTCCGTCGGTTCCGCATGCCATCGCGTTGATGGTGAAATCCCTTCTGGCGCAGTCTTCTTTCAAAGCATCGGTGAATTCCACCCGGTCGGGATGGCGGTGATCACTGTATCCGGCATCTTTGCGGTAAGTGGTGATCTCAACCGGATGATGATCGGACATGACCGTAAGGGTGCCGTGCTGAATGCCTGTCTCGATGGTGCGGAAATCATGGAAGACCTCTTTCATCTGCACAGGCAGTGCGTTGGTGGTCAGATCATAATCGTGAACGGGAAGCGAAAGCAGAGCGCTGCGCACCGCACCGCCCACGATAAAGCATTCATAACCGTTTTCATTCAGCACATTCATCAGAACGGAAACATATGAGGGAATTTCAATCTTCATGGCTATATTAATAATACCAGACAGGCTCAAACACAAGGCCGATTGTATGCTAAACTGGAGAAAAGAAACGGAGTTCATAATCATGAGAATAGGACAGTCAACAGATATCCACCGTCTTGTCAAAGACCGTAAACTGATTCTTGGCGGTGTGGAAATCCCTTCTGATCTCGGATTGCTGGGACACAGCGATGCCGACGCATTGACCCATGCGGTTGCCGAGGCAATTCTGGGGGCACTGGCGCTCGGGGATCTTGGACATTGGTTTCCGGATACCGACCCGAAATGGGAAGGCTGCGATTCCCAGGTGATCCTGCGCGAGGTGGCGCGGATGATGGATGAAAAACAATACAGAATCGGCAATGTGGACGCATTGATCATGATTGAAAAACCGAAGATGGCTCCGCACATTGAACAGATGCGCAGAAACATCGCTTCTTCGCTTGGCTGCGATATTTCGCGTATCAGCGTCAAGGCGACCAGAGGCGAAGGCCTCGGCTTTGTCGGCCGCCGCGAGGGTGTGCAGGCATTTGCGGCAGTGCTTCTGGAAGAAAAAGGATGATCCGATGTATCAGTATACAGATGAAGTCAAGGTTCTCCGCGATCCGATTCACGGATATATTCATGTCAGTCTGCAGGTTGTCTGGGATGTGATCAACAGCGCATGGTTTCAGCGGCTGCGCAGAATCAGACAGCTGGGCGGAGCCAATATGGTTTATCATTGCGCGGAACATACCCGCTTTGCCCATTCTCTTGGTGTTTATGAAATTGTCCGCCGTATGATTACGGAAGTGCCTGACATCGCCGCCTCTTTGAGCGAGGATGAAAAGGTGGTGGTCATGCTGGCGGGACTGCTTCATGATATCGGCCACGGACCTTACAGCCACGCCTTTGAACAGGTGACCTCCACATCCCATGAGACATATACATGCCGGATTATTGAAGAGGATACGGAGATCACCCGGATTCTGGAAAAGGCGAGAAAGAATCTTTCCCGTGATGTTGCCGATGTGATCCGCCACAAAAGCAGAAATCCGCTGCTGTCGCAGATGATCAGCTCGCAGCTGGATGCGGACCGTATGGATTATCTGCTCAGGGATGCCTATTTCACCGGCACGACATACGGTGAATTTGATCTGGAAAGAATCTTCCGCACGCTCAGAATTCATGACGGCTCAAAGCTTGTGATCAAGGAAAGCGGCGTCTATGCGGTGGAAAACTATATCATGTCCAGATATCACATGTACTGGCAGGTGTATTATCATCCGACCGCAAGAAGTTATGAATATCTTCTTCATGCACTGTTCAACCGTCTGAAAGATCTTGAGGATACGGATGATCCCGCTCTGATTGATCTGTTCAGACCGATCGCGGCCGGCGAGGAAATCACCCTGGAGGAATATTTTGCCCTGGATGAGTATTCATGCGGCTATGGCTTTGAAAGTCTGACCCGCCATCAGGATGAGATTCTCAGAGATCTTGCCGTCCGGATCAGAGACAGAAAACTCTTTGCCTATGCGGACAGCACGCCGGAGGACAACCGCAGACTGCGCAGGCATCTGAAAGAGGCGGGCTATGATCTGAAATATTACTGGGGCAGGGATCTGGTTTCCCAGAAACCGTATGTGCCTTATACCGGAAGCGCGGATGGGGCCATCTGGGTCAGAATGCGGGACGGCTCAACAAGAGAGCTTTCCAATGCATCGAATATTGTTTACAGTCTGATCCACGGACCGGTGAATGATGACAACAAGGTCTTCTTCCCGCCGCTGAAATAACATAAGAAAAAATCCGATCGCCCGGATTTTTTTGTTTCATCTGTGAATGATGTTTCTGACCTTGTGCAGCGCATTGATCTTTCTGACCATGGCCTGATCCGCATCCAGACGGAATTCACCGATCAGCTCAATCGGTCTGCCTCCCAGCTTGCGCTTGAATTCAAAGACGCCGAAGTCCTCACCGCTTTCATCGAAGACACCCGATGTTCCGGTGAAATTGTAACGGCGGCATCCTCTGCTTAAGGCAAGGCGGATGGCGGTATCCTGGATCAGATAAGGTCCGCAGTATTTGCGCAGCTCATCATAGCTGCCGGAAGAGATGTAATACATTTCATCATCATAGATAACGAAGTATGCGCCGGAAAGAACGATCCGCTGTCCATATGTTTTCTCCAGCTCTTCGGTTTCGGCGATCATCCGCTCAATCTGCGCACAACGCTCTTCCTCTTCTTTTTTTCTTCTCAGCAGTTTTCCGTTGTTGGGCGTTTTTTCCAGAGCGGCCGCGGTTTTCAGCGATTCCTGCTGAACAGCCGCAAGATCATCACGGTTGATCTGAATCAGCTTCTGCGTATTCAGTACGGCAAGCCATACCTTGGCATTGTCCGCAGAGAAGGATTTCATCTGTGAAACATAAGTGCTGCGGCCAAGATCGGCGAAGTGGCGCTTCTCTGCGGTGAAATCCATCAGCTTCATGAATTCATCCAGATGTTCCGGATCGCATTCCTCAATTTCGACGCCGAACTTGCGCGCCCGGTTGATGGTCCGCCGGGTATTTGGCTCATATCCTGCGGTGATTGCTTTCTCATCCTTGCCCTCCAGATCAAGAACAACCATATAGCGCACCTGGGAATCAGCGGTGTAGTTTTTGGTGAAGCCAAGATGCTGCCAGCCGAGGCTTTTCAGCTCATCAATGATGTCCTGATTGCAGAAGCCGCCCTCGGTTACGGAACCGTCGGTGTTGAGCTGCTGGTATTCCACATACGGATCCATGCGCAAATAAGCCATGCCATGCTCTTTCAGAAATTTCTTCAGATGCTCAGTGAAAAAAGCGGTCAGCTCATGATTTCTGAAATCGCACAGGATGCCTCTCTGGGCATAGGCATAATGGAAAAAATGCTCAACCGGAACTTTGGAGAATCCGGCTGCGGCGAGAAGCTTTCCGTTATCATCACAGACACCTGTGTAGAAAACCTCCCATCCGTTATCACGTTTCAGCTCGATCATTTTAGAGCTGTTGATATAGTAGCGGCCGGGATGGGTCAGCGCAAAAGCCTCATATTCCGCCGCATTCAGTTCTTTGAATAACATGGAGAAATTCCTCCTTCAAAACCATTAAACAGTATAGCACAGGTGTGGATAAATCCACTTATGTGGAGGAATTAAGAAAAAACTGTGAAAAAATGCGAATTGCGGGAGAATAAGATTGACTTTGCTTTATGGATAATTACTATTGAAGCTATAAAAGACTGTGCACGTTGTGCGCGGGATTGCGCAATGGTCCCAATCACCTCCACCGGAAATTCGGCGAATTCAAAAAGATTCAGTCCCACACTGACTTTTTCGGTTAATATAGGATTAGGGAAAGAAGAACAGCAGGTACCGGAATATGAAGGTGAGCGTCAGACTCAGACAGATTGACAAGATGAGCGGCGAAGAAAAAATACTTGCTGATACCGGCGGATTACTGACCGGCAGAAGACTTCTTTATCCGGAAAGTAAAGGCATAACTCAGTCAATTACTTTCGGTGAAGATGAGATCATACTTGAAAGGAAAGCGGATGTAACCAGCCGCACGGAATTGAAAAAAGGAGGCAGAGGAAAGAGTTATATAGATTCAGAATATGGAAGGCTTGAATTTGAGACAGAATTGAGCCGTTATGAAATCAATGACACATTCCGCCTGATCGAGTATCGCATTATCGCAAATGATGAAACCGTGCTTGATCAGATTCTGATCTGGGAGATTGGTAAAATCTCATAAATGTCTCGGTAAAAAAGTAGTAAAGCTTTAAGGAGTAAACTCATGACACGCAATCAGACTGTGACGGACGTCGCATACGATTTTCTGGCAAAGAGAAAGAAAGAAGTGGATTTTGCCAGACTTTGGGAAGAGGTCTCCAAACGCATGGACATTCCCGAAGAAAAACGGAAGCGTAAAAAGAGTCAGCTCTATTCGGAGTTGATGCTGGATCCCAGATTTGCGGCTTTGGACAATAATAAATGGGATCTTCGCAACCGCAGAAAATTCTCGGAAGTGTATGTCAATACCAGCGCGATCGAGCTGGATGATGACGACACCGAAGAACTCGTCGACAACAGTGGATTTGACCTTCCAAAAGGAGAAGACGCATACTGAAAGAGAGGGCTGAAAAAGCCCTTTTTCATGGATAAATCTTTTCAATCATTGAAAAAAGGGATATGATTTATTCACACCAGTAAGGAGGAATTATAATCTATGGTTTTAGTATCCGCTAAGGAAATGATCGAGAAGGCTCATGAAGGTCATTATGCGATTCCTGCATTCAACACAAACAATCTTGAATGGACAAAGTGCATTCTTTCCGCTTGCGAAAAGGCAAAGTCACCGGTAATCATTCAGACATCTGAAGGCGCTGCCAAGTATATGGGCGGTTACAAGATGGTTGTTGATATGGTCAGAGATCTCCATGACTCCATGGGAATCACTGTTCCTGTTGCTCTCCATCTCGACCATGGTTCCTATGAAGGCGCAAAGACATGCATCGAACAGGGCTATACATCCGTTATGTTCGACGGTTCTCATTTCGATTTCGAAGAGAACGTTGAAAAGTCCAAGGAAATCATCGCTCTGGCTCACAGCCGCGGTATTTCCGTTGAGTGCGAAGTTGGCGGCATCGGCGGCACAGAAGACGGTGTCACATCCAACGGCGAACTCGCTGATCCGAAGGAATGCGCTGAAATCGCTGCTCTCGGTGTTGACTTCCTGGCTGCAGGTATCGGCAACATCCACGGCAAGTATCCTGAAAACTGGGCTGGTCTGAACTTCGACCGTCTGAATGAAATCAACGAAGCAGTTGATGGCAAGCCGCTGGTTCTCCATGGCGGTTCCGGTATCCCGTTCGAGCAGACCTCCAAGGCAATCACAATGGGCGTTTCCAAGATCAACGTCAATACAGAGCTCCAGCTGGTCTTCGCTGATGCTACAAGAAAGTACATCGAAGCAGGCAAGGATCTCGAAGGCAAGGGCTATGATCCCCGTAAGCTCCTGAAACCGGGCGCAGACGCAATCATCGCCAAGGCAGTCGAACTCTGCGAAGCATTCGGCTCTGCAAACAAGGCTTAATTGAAAGCTTGAGTGTCAATCAGAAAAGGGGCTGTTAAAAAACGTCCGATGAAAAATCGGAAGGAAAGACAGCTCCTTTTCTTCTAAAAAGAGTAAAAACGGCTCTGGGAATCGAACCCAGAGCCTGTTTTGGTAAAATATCT
>CACWLH010000048.1 GCA_902761625.1 uncultured Erysipelotrichaceae bacterium | reverse complement strand
ATCTTATTATGATGTTTATGATGGTATATTCACTGGTAGAATGAGAGAAAGTATATATAGCTGGGAGTTTTTTATAGCTATACTTTCAAAGCTTTTTAGAATTCATCCTGCAATAGTTGATCATTCTGTTATTATTGCACCTCTGATTGCCTTTGCATATATTGCTGTGTTTTGTGTTCTACGCCAGGTTTTTAAGAATAAAGAAAAGCAACACTGTGCTCTATTTATTTATTCGTTACTTATACTTTTTGCTGCTTATTCATTCTATGACCGTGGATGTTTTATGCTTCTCAGAATATGGCAAGGTAAATCTGTGCTAACGTCATTTCTTTTACCGCTGCTTATTCATCATTGTTTCAAGATATATAAAGGTGACTATTCTTGGAGACGCTGGTTACTGGGTTTTGGAATAATTGTCGCAGGAACAGGAAGCTCGGTCATTGGTATATATATGCTTCCTGTAGCATATATTTTATCAAGTTTTACAGCCATATGATATGCATGCGATGAAAAACCGAACTGCTTTTCAGCGGAAAGAATCCTGTAATCGCTCAGCAGATAAGTCTGATCGGTACGGATTGTGCTGTTCTGTATCACGAAATAGCCGAGCACACCGCATAACACAGCGGCGCATACCCCCATGCGGATCTTGAAACTGCGGTCCACTTCAATGAAAAAAGCGGTCATGATCATGCCGGCAATAAAGCCGCCAAGATGTGCGGAAACCGCCACGCCGGGCATGAAGTTGATCATGACATTGATGATCAGCACCCGGATCAGCTGGGAAAGCACGGCAGGATTTTTATACATGCCGCTGGTGATCATCATCAGGATATAGCCTCCCATCAGACCGTACAGGCCGCCCGAAAGACCAACCGCGACAATATTGCCCTGCATGCAATAGGAAAACACGGAGCCGCCGATGATTGAGACAAACAGAATGGCCAGATAGCGGACCACGCCGAAACGCTGCTCATAGGCGGAGCCGATGTTGATCAGTGACATCCCGTTCATAAACAGATGAAAGATGGAGATATGCACAAATCCGCATGTCAGCAGACGCCAGTATTCCCCGGCCATGATAAACGATTTGTAATATGCCCCAAGCAGGATCGCCATCTCAGTGGTGCTTTCCCTGCTGAGAAATGTGATTGCCATCTGAATGAGAACACAGATTCCCAGAATCACATATGTCGCGATAGGGTTACGGATCTTATTCAAGCTGCACTCTCCTTTCGCAGTATTTCAAGAAGTTCACTGAAATAGGCAGGCAGCGGTGCCTCAAATACCATTTCCTTTTTCGTCGTCGGATGAACCAGGGTGAGTTTATAGGCATGCAGAACCTGTCCCTGTGTGTCCATATAACGGCATGCCTTTCCGTATTTCTCATCACCGAGCACGGGATGATTGATATATTTCATATGGGCGCGGATCTGATGGGTTCTGCCGGTTTCCAGCTCGCATTCGATATAGGTCGACGATCTGAAGCGTTCAATCACATGAAAACGGGTGCGTGCCTCACGGCTGTTCTTATCCGTCACCGTCATTCTCTGCCGGTCTTTGGGGTCTCTTCCGATCGGCGCATCGATCAGACCGTCATCATGAACGATATTGCCGGCCACAATCGCGAGATATTCACGATGGCATGTCTTTGTCTCAAGCTGACGGGCAATCGCCTCATGGGCGGCATCATTCTTGCATACGACAAGACAGCCGGTTGTATCCTTGTCAATGCGGTGGACGATTCCCGGTCTGACCTTTCCGTTGATGCCGGAAAGATCCTTGCAGTGATATAAAAGCGCATTGACCAGCGTGCCGCTGTAAACGCCCGGAGCCGGGTGGACCACCATTCCTTTGGGCTTGTTGATGACGATGATGTCGCTGTCCTCATAAAGAATATCAAGCGGAATGTTTTCAGGCATCACCTCAATCGGCTCATTATCAGGCACATCGCATGTGATCACATCATTCAGTTCCACCTTGTAACTGCTGCGCACCGCTTTTCCGTTGACGAAAATCAGTCCGTTTTTGGCCAGTTCCTGAATTCTTGTACGGGACAGATCACTGACATCACTGAGCCAACGGTCGATCCGCAGGTTTTCATTTTCACTGACAATCCATTTTTCCTCAGCCATGTTTGCGATCCTCCATAAACGATGCTATGACAAGCAGAAAGACACCGATGCACAATGCCGAATCGGCGATGTTGAATACCGGGAAGTCATATCCGAAGATATAGAAATTCAGAAAGTCACGGACATAGCCGAGAAACAGTCTGTCAAACAGATTTCCAGCCGCCCCGCCGATCATTAACGCCAGTGCGAACGATGTCAGTTTATCGGGTTTGCTGACAAGCAGATATCTCAGCATGACCCCGATGGCCACCGCTGAAATCAAAGCGAGCAGACCGGTCTGTCCTGACAGCAAGGACCATGCCATGCCGGTGTTTTCCATATATGTGATATGGAAGAAGCCCGGAATCAGAACAAGATCCGTGATCCCTGATGATGCGATCATGTATTTCGAAATCAGATCAGCGGCAATCACGGCAAATATAACAATCCAGATCATAGATAACCTCTGTTTCATATAAACAAGCAGATTGTACCAGTAACAATGCCAAAACACAAACACACTAAAAAAAGCACCCGTGGGTGCATATGCCGCTTAAGCGCGTGCTGCTCTGTAGGCCTTGAGTGCCTGGGCAATCTGATCCGGGCAGCTGGTCGGTCTGACTCTGCAGGTGATGCCGTCGAGCTGATCGATCACCTCATTGATATTTCTGCCCTTGAGCAAAACGGAAATGCCTTTGAGATTGCCGTTGCAGCCGTTTTCAACGGTCAGGTTTTCAATGATATCCCCGTCCAGATCGAAGATCATCTTTGTGGAGCAAACCCCTTTGGGGCGGTATTCATAACGTGTACTCATCCTTGTCCGACTCCTTTTACGACGCATATCATACCACAGCCCCTGCACTCTTCAAGTCATTTGATTGTGTACATTTCTGTATGTTTGTGCTAAATTCGCCGATGTATGAATGAAACAGTCACAACACTGGAAAAACTGAATGAGCGCATGCGTCAAAGACTGCAGGAGCTTGGTATCCAAGAACTTTCGGATGTGCAGAAAAGAACCTATGAACCCATCAAAAGAGGAGCAGATGTGCTGGTCCATGCGGCCGCCGCTTCCGGAAAGACATATGCCTATCTGATTCCCCTGCTTGAAGAAATCACGCCCCAGGGCAAGGGAAAACACTTTCCGCTGATTCTGGTGCTTCTGCCGACCCGTGAGCTGGCAGTGCAAAGCGCGCGTGTATGCCGCGATCTGCTGGCCAAAACCGAAGGAATCCGCACGGCTGTGCTTTGCGGCAAGGAGGATATGAACGCACAGGTCAGAGCCTTTTCAAAAGGCGCCGATATTGTCTTTGCCACCCCTGCCCGCCTGCTTGATCATCTGCGCCGTCATACCTTCAAGCCGAAAATGCTGAAAACGCTGGTTCTGGATGAAGCGGATATGATGCTGAGCATGGGTTTTGAAGAAGAGATCCGCACCATATGTGAAGAGATCGGTCCGCTCCAGAAAGTTCTGCTGTCTGCAACATATGATGAAAAGACGATGGCATTGTGCACCTCTCTATTGAACGAGCCGGTTCAGATTGAAGTTGCACAGGAAACCGTGCGGACACAGAACATTATCTGCTATGCGCGGATTGTCAGAAGCGATCAGAAGCTTGATGTGCTGGCTGCCCTGATCAGAAAGAAACCGCAGGCTGTGCTTGTCTTCTGCAACAAACGCAGAACCGCAGACTTTGTCAATGAACAGCTGCGCCGCCGCGGCATTGCATCAGACGCAATCCACTCCGATATGGACCGCAGAAAGCGCACGCAGATACTTTCCGATTTCCGCAACCGCAGACTTGGCGTCTTGTGTGCGACGGATGTGCTTTCACGGGGCATCGATATTTCCTTTCTGAGCCGGGTGATCCTGTTTGATTATCCCCAGGAGGCAGCTGCCGTGCTTCATCGCACAGCCCGCTCCTCGCGCAATATGCAGGTCTCTGAAGCGGTGTTTCTGCTGAGTCCTGAAGAAAAGCGCCGGATCAGGGAAGCAGAGAATATCCTTGGCACCAAAATCAGAATCCTGTAAAAAACGGTGAATCATGATATCCATGGTTCACTTTTTTTGCGGAAACAGCACTTTCAGAACAAATATTAGTGGTCTGAAGAAAAATCGGAGGTGTCTGATGTCTGCATTGATTCCCGGAACGATTTATGCCTTCCTGATTCTCTGGATTGTTCCGTTTTATCCCCGTTACCGCAATGCCCCCAAAGCGCCATGGTTTCATATCATGATCTGTGCCGTATGCGCATATGTGGTTGTATGTGCCTGTGTATTGATGAGCTGGCAAAGATGTGATGAACTCTGTGTCATCATGCCGCTGCTGATTGTGTGTTCTTATGTCGATCAGCGCGATATGGAAATTCCTGATCTGCCATTGGCATTGATCTTTATTTACATCGGCTTATCCGGACGCAGTCCGCATCCGCTTGCGATGATCATCATGGCGATCATCGTGATTCCATTTGTATTCACGAAGAAGATCGGCATGGGCGACTGCAAGATGATGGGCCTGATGGTGCTGTATGCCGGAATCAGAGCGGCAATCGGTTTTGTGATCGCATGTGTTTTATGCATCACTGTGCAGCTTGCAAAAAAGGAATCCCCTGATCAGAGAATTCCTTTCGGTCCTTATCTTTGTATCGGTTTTCTGTTTACGCTTCTTTCTGCAGGCTGAATTCAAACCAGAATGTGCTTCCTTCTGACAGCTTTGACTCAACCCCATAGGCGGCGTGATGCAGCTCAAGGATTTCCTTGACAATCGACAGACCGATACCGCTGCCGCTGGTTGAGCGCACATGGGTTTTGTCGAGTTTATAATATCTGTCCCAGATGAACGGAATGCTTGCCTCGTCAATGCCTTCGCCATGATCGGAAACCTCACAGCGGACTTTGTCACCGATGATTTTTTCAGTGACTTCAATCCGTCTGTCACTGCCGCAGTAATTGATCGCATTGGTCATGAAATTGTTGAAGACCTGCTCAATGCGGGAATAATCGGCTTTGATGAATGCACCCGGCTCTGTCTGCACACTGATCTGATAGCCTTCCTTCATCTGATAGACATCATACTTTTTCATCTGTGCCTGAATCAGATCGGAAAGATCAAAGATTTCCTCATTCAGAACAATCCGGCTTTCCTGCATTTTGGAAAGATCCAGCAGGTCGTTGACCAGAGTAGTCAGACGTTTTGACTCATCGATGATGACCTGGATGTTTTCATCTGTTTTCTCTTCCGGCAGATCAATCATCATTTCCCCGTATCCGGTGATCATGGTCAGCGGTGTTCTCAGATCATGAGAAACATTCGAGATCAGATCACGCTTGGCCTTGTCCGCCTTGGAAATATCCATTGCCGCCCGGGTCAGGGTGTCATTGAGATCCTTGGCCTCCTGATAGAGGTTGGTTTTCTCATCCGCCTCATAGCAGCCTTCCGGAAGTGAGCCGGCCTTCTGGGCAATGATGGAAAGCGGTCTGGCAATCTGATAATTGAGCGCCAATGTCAGCAGAATCACCGCCAGCGCAATGATGCCGGCAATGATCCATAATTGCGCACTCAGGGTTGAAATGGTCGAGTCGACCGGTGTGATTCCGGTGTACACCATAATCACGCTCATATCATCCGCTTCACCGAGAATTCTCGTATATATGATTTCCTTGCGTTCCCCGCCTGCATCCATCATGGATATGCCCCTCCTTGTATGCAGATAGGTGCCGTCCTGGGAATCCATGGCACTGACAATCAGACTGCTTGCCTCTTCCGGCTTCATGCGGTAGAGAAAGCAGCCCATATTGCCGCTGAGCATCGATGATTCCGGACCGCTAGCAGTGCTTCTCCATACACGGACACAGGTTCCGCTTTCATTCTGCGTATTGTAAATGATGTCATCGAGATCCTCTTCCAGATCCTCATCGATTTCGTCATCATCATCCTGATCCAGTTCCTCGATCCGTCTGGCAACCGAATCGCTGATCCGCTTCACGGAATTCACCTTGTAGGATTCATACATCGGTTTGAGCAGAATGATCTGAAACAGGAAAATCATGGCGATCAGAAATATTCCGAAGGTCAGCAGATACTTGCCGATTTTCCATTTCAGACTAGTTATCTTTTTCAAAGCGGTACCCTATTCCTCTCAATGTGACAATGTATTTCGCATAGCCGCCGAGATTCTTTCTCAGCAGTTTGATATGGGTGTCAAGCGTGCGGTCATCACCGAAATAATCATAACCCCAGACGTTGGAAAGCAGCTGTTCCCTGGTCAGGGCGATACCGCGGTTTTTGGAAAGGTATGCAAGCAGCTCATACTCCTTGGGGGAAAGCTGGATGCGCTGTCCCTCGATGGTGACGGTACGTGCCGAATAATCGATGACCATATCATCCACCTTGAAGGTATCAGTGCCCGCCGTTCCGTGCGGATTGACCCGCTTGAGAATCGCATGAATGCGCATCATGAGTTCTTTGCTGGAAAAAGGCTTGACCACATAATCATCCACACCGACGTCAAAGCCATGGATGCGGTCATACTCTTCACCAAGCGCTGACAGCATGATAAACGGCAGTTCGGGTTTGTATTTCTTGATTTCCTTGACGGCGGAGAAACCATCGAGATTGGGCATCATGATGTCCATGACAACCAGATCGTATTCATTCTGCTCGCACAGTTCCACCGCTTCCATGCCATCGGAAGCCTCTTCTGTCTCAAAGCCCTCATGGCGGGCATATTTCATAATCATCTCACGGATCTTGACTTCATCATCAACAATCAGTATCTTCGTCATCGTCTCACCTCTAAATACAAACACCATGTTAACCCGTGAAAGTGAACATGGTGTGAATGAATCATCAGATTTTTTCAATAAAGTCGGCTGCCGGCTTGATTTCCTCGATTTCAAGGTCCTCAATTGTTCCTGCATCAGCGCATGAAGCGATGCGGACATCCAGCGGCACCTGCGCCAGAACAGGCAGATTGTATTTGTCAGCGACCTCCTTGATATGGGAGTGGCCGAAGACCATGATCTTTTCATCGCAGTTGGGGCATCTGACATAAGACATGTTTTCGATCAGGCCGAGCACCTTGATATTCATCATGGAAGCCATATTGATCGCCTTTTCAACAACCATTGAAACCAGTTCCTGCGGGCTTGTCACAACAATGATTCCATCCAGCGGAATGGACTGGAACAGGGTCAGCGGAACATCGCTGGTTCCGGGAGGCATATCGATGAACATGTAGTCCACATCTTCCCAGAAAACCTCCTGGTAGAACTGTTTCAGAATATTGGCAACCATCGGTCCTCTCCAGATAACCGGCTGGCTTTCACTGTCCAGCAGCATATTCGTGCTGATGACCTGGATACCGTTTTTGGTAACAGCAGGAAGAATCAGTTCGCCGTTGCCGTATGCCTTTTCATGGATACCGAATGCCATTGCCTGGCTGGGACCTGTGATATCGCCGTCAAGAACAGCCGCACGGTGGCCTCTTCTTGCCATCTCTGATGCGAGCATACTGGTGACAAATGATTTGCCGACGCCGCCCTTGCCTGAAACGATACCGATCTTTTTACGGATGACCGACTGGGCAGCCGGTTCAATTACAAAGCTCTGCGGATTTCTGGAACCGCAATTCTCCACAGAACAGCCTTCACAATGGTGATTGCAGTTCTGATCGTTTCTGTTTTCACTCATTTCCTTACCTCACATCCGATATCATACATCAATCAATTTTGTTTTAAAAGAAAATCGATTTTCGCAAGTGTTTGGTCTGGTGTGATATTATGTTTCAGTCAAAGGAGGCCAATATGGCAGGATATGTAGTCGTAGGTACACAATGGGGAGATGAAGGCAAAGGAAAAGTTGTCGATCTTCTCGGTACACATGTGAATATGGTGGTCCGCTTTCAGGGCGGCAACAATGCCGGTCACACGGTTGTGGTCGGCAATGAAAAGACCATTCTTCACCTTCTTCCTTCCGGCATTCTCAACCGTGACGCCTTATGCGTGATCGGTCCGGGTGTCGTGGTCAATCCGTTTGTTCTGTTCCAGGAAATCGAAACCCTGGAAGCAAAAGGTCTGAAATGCGATCATGTGCGCATCTCTGACCGCGCCCATCTGCTGATGCCCTATCATGTCTATCTGGATGAGCTTCAGGAAGCCAAAGCCGGTAAGAACAAGATCGGCACAACCAAGAACGGCATCGGTCCCTGTTATGCGGACAAATACACACGCACGGGCATCCGGATGTGCGATCTGAAAGACTGGGACGTCTTCTGTGAGAAACTGGAAAGCGCCCTCACCTTCAAAAATGAGGAAATCGTCAAAATCTATGGGGGCACACCGTTTGATTATGAAGAGATGAAGGAAAAATTCAAAGCTGTACGCGAAAGAATTGTTCCGATGATCATCGATGCGACAGACAAAATCAACAAGGCACTCGATGGCGGCAAGGTTGTACTGTTTGAAGGCGCCCAGGCCAACATGCTCGATATCAACTACGGAACCTATCCGTATGTCACCTCAAGCAGTCCGACCGTGGCCGGTGTGTGTGAGGGTACCGGTGTTGCCTACAGCAAGCTCGACCGTACTATCGGCGTTGTCAAAGCTTATTCCACCAGAGTCGGCGAAGGTCCCTTCGTCACTGAACTGCTCGATGAAACCGGCGCAAGCCTGCGTGAAAAAGGCGGTGAATACGGTGCCACCACCGGCAGACCGCGCAGATGCGGATGGCTCGACCTGGTTGTCGTGAAGCAGGCAGTCACCATCAACGGTCTGACTGATCTCGCCCTGACCAAAACCGATGTTCTGACCGGATATGAAAAACTGCCGGTATGTGTCGCATATGAGATTGACGGAAAGACTTATGAAACCATTCCCGCCTCGCTCAAGGATTATGCCCGCGCAAAGCCTGTTTACAAAGTTTTTGACGGCTGGAATGAGGATATCAGCGGAATCAGGAATTTCGATGATCTTCCCGAGAATGCGAAAAAGTATATCCGCTTTATCGAGGAATACACCGGCACTGATCTCTGCCTTGTCTCCGTTTCTCCGGAGCGCGATGCAAATATCATCCTGAAAGAACTGATCTGATGAAAAACGGCATCGAGGTTGAAATCTGCGCAGGTTCGCTCAATGATGTCATCACCGCTTCTGCCTTTGCACTTGTTGACCGGATTGAGCTCAACTGTGCGCTTGAACTTGGCGGACTGACTCCTTCGTTTTGCACACTGAAAAACGCCCTGGCTCATTCTGACAAGAGAATCATTGCAATGATCAGACCGAGGCCGGCCGGATTCATCTATACGGACAGCGAAAAGAATGTCATGTATGAGGATGCCTTTCAGTTTCTGGAGGCTGGTGCACACGGGATTGTATTCGGTAGTCTGAATGAAGATCATACCGTCGATATGCCCTTTGTCATCAAAATGACTGAACTGATTCATTCATATGGCGCCATTGCCGTATTCCATAAGGCATTTGATGATACAGATGATCCCTTCCGTGCAGCTGAAAGCCTTGCGCAGGCAGGCGTTGACAGAATCCTCACTTCAGGAAAACAAGCCGATGCGCTCAAAGGTGCTGCTTTGATCAGAGCACTCAATGAGCGATTCGGACAGCGGATCTGCTTCCTGCCTGGCGGCGGAGTCAATGAAAGCAATGTCAAAGAGATCCTTCGGATCAGCGGCAGCACACAGATCCATATGAGTGCCAAGGAAACCATCGATCAGGATGGCAGATATTTTGCGGTCAGTGCTGATCGCATTCAGAACATTCTGGCAAATATCTGATGCACAGATTCATCTCTGTGCATTTTTCATGTATAATAGCCCGGAATCAGGAGAAATTATGTCCAGAGAACTCACCCGTGTACAGAAAATCGAACAGTCCATCATCACCAAATACCGCAAAGTGATCTGGGCGCCCTTTCTGACCGCTGTCAATACGTACGAACTGATCCAGCCCAATGACCGCATTGCGGTATGCATTTCCGGGGGCAAGGATTCGATGCTGCTGGCAAAGCTGATGCAGATGCTGCAGGTCCATTCCGATATTCCCTTCGAACTTGTCTTTCTGAGCATGGATCCCGGCTACAAAGAGGAAAACCGCATCAAAATCAGGGAGAATGCTGAGATTCTGGGAATTGATCTTTCTTTCTTTGAAACAAATATCTTTGAAGTGGCGCAATCCCTTGCTGATAAACCATGCTATATGTGCGCAAGAATGAGACGCGGCCATTTATACAACCGGGCAAGAGAGCTCGGATGCACGAAGATCGCGCTTGGCCATCATCTCAATGATGTGATCGAGACAACCGTGATGTCGATGTTTTACAGCTCAAAGCTGGAAACAATCATTCCCAAGGCGCTCAGTAAAAATTTCGGTGAGATGGAGCTGATCCGCCCGCTTTACCGCATCAAGGAACAGGACATTGTCGCCTGGGCAAGATACAACGATCTTTCCTTTATCAACTGCGCATGCAGGTTCACCGAAGAAAATGAAAAGAGCGGCGAGATCACATCCAAGCGGCTGGAAGTAAAGCTTCTGCTCAGGGAACTGAAGAAAAACAATCCTGAAATCGAAGATAACATTTTCCGTGCCATGCATGCGGTCTATCTCAAAACGTTCCCCGGCTACAAAACCGATGCGGGCAGGTACACCTTCCTGGATTTCTATCCCGACGGCATCAGCCTGAAACATCGCGACGAATAAATAAATCACCGGCTCACGCACATGTGAGCCGGTGTTGTTTTTTCATTCATTGGTTAACTTCATGAAACAGCTGTCTTCTGGTCATGAAATATGCATAGAGCACCATCGCTCCGGTGATCAGCCATGATACCGGATAGACCATCAGAAGCACATGGAATTCATGGAAGGCCGCAACCACCGTCCAGACCCAGACCAGACGCACCGCGCAGGAGCCGATCACAGTCAGCAGAGCCGGAGTCAGAGAGCGTCCCATTCCTCTGAGACAGCCGCCTGAGATTTCATAAAGACCGGTCATCCAGTCCAGCAGACAGACAATCAGGATTCTCTTCAAGGCAAATTCGATGACCGCTTCATCAGTAGTGAACAGACGGATCACGATGTTTCTGGAAAGTGCGAAGAGGACCCCTGTCACTGCCCCTGCCGCAAGACCGATCGCCATCGCCAGGCTGAAGATCTTTTTGCAGCGGTCATAGCGGCCGGCGGAGAAGTTCTGCGATGTGAAAGTGACCGCGGTCTGGGCAAAGGCATTGATCACGCAGTACACCATGAATTCAAAATTCTGGGCAGCGGTTGAGCCGGCGATCGCATTGGCGCCGAAGCTGTTGATCGATGACTGAATCACGATGTTTGAAAGTGAGAATATGATGCCCTGAAGTCCTGCCGGCAGCCCGACTTTCAGAATCGCCGTGAAGTTTTCGAGATTGATGCTGAGCTTTCTGAAGGAAAGTCTGAATGCCTCTTCCTCATGCATGAGAATCCAAACGATGATACCGGCCGAAAACAGATTGGAGATAACCGTTGCGACTGCCACGCCGATCACATGCAGATGGAAGACGACCACGAAGATGATATTGAGCACAACATTGATCACCCCTGCCGCGCTCATTGCAATTAACGGTCTTCTGGAATCGCCTTTGGAGCGCAGAATGCTGGATCCGAAGTTATATACCATCAGAGCCGGCATGGCCCAGAAATAGATTCTCAGATACAGGGTTGCCAGCGACATGACTTCAGCCGGTGCTCCCATCAGCGTGAGAATTTTCGGGGCAACCATTGTGCCAAGGGCGATCATGATCACACCGGACAATGCGCCAAGTGTGATGATGGAATGGACTGCCTCATTGATTTTTTCCTTCTGACCCTTGCCGATGAGATTTGCCACCAGCACATTGGCACCGACGGAAAGACCGATAAACAGATTCAGAATCAGTGAGATCACCGATGCATTGGAACCGACAGCAGCCATCGCCTGCGATGACGCAAATCTTCCCACGACGGCAAGATCGGCGGCGTTGAACAGCTGCTGCAGGATGCTTGAGGCTGCCAGCGGAAGTGCGAATGTGATCATTTTATCGGCAAGGCTGCCGTTTAACATATCAACCTGATGTGTCTTAGCCATGTTTTTTCCCTCCTTTGTCTTTAAAAAGCCATTCTTGCGAATGACTTTTATGCATGATTTTGTTCAAGATGTCTGTAATAATCCGGATCGATCTCAAGCCGTTTCAGCACGTCGAGCGCATGAATCATCGCTCCCGGCAGGATGAATGTTTTCAGCCGGTCGGTCCAGATGATTTCCGGAATATAGTTATCTTCGATATATTGTCTCAGATACTCTCTGATTTCTTCCGTATCAGGAGTCAGTTCACTGTAAAGGACAATCTTTTCAGGTGCCTGCGTGGCAATGAAAGCCAGCAGCTGCTTGCTGACGATTTCCAGAGCGCCGGCCGGATCGAATATCTTCTTTTCAGGCTCTTCCACCATGGCCGGCACAAGCCTTCCGATTTCCCCGGCAGAGCTTTTCCATCCCCTGAGCAGTCTGCCGTCGGTGATGATTCCGGCTCCGGAAAGATAATTGCCGCGCGGCTGGAAGACAAAGACCATATTGTCTGTGTTTTCATACAGCGCATGATAGCCCAGCGCGATTGCATTGACGTCATTGATCAGGATCACGGTATGACCGTATTTCTTCTCCAGATAATTCCCCATATTGAAATCTTCATGGAGATCGTAATCAGGATGATGGATACGGCCACGCCCGATAATGCCCGGATATGCAATGGCGATGGCGTCAATATTGGTATGACGGACCAGTGCATAATCCAGAAGGTCTTCAATGTCGCTCCATTGATGGGTGTCTTTGATGACCTCCTTGTCAAGGGTCCGCTTGCCGTGATCATAAATGCAGTAGCCGATCCTGATTGTGTCAAAATGATTGATCATTCCGACACAGAGAATCCGGTAATCATTGTCAAATGCGCTGCGGATCGCTTCGGTTTCCGTATCGGCGTGGCTTCTTTCATCAAGTGCCTTCATCACCATCGTGATGACTTCACCGGTTTTATATCCGCCGAATACGGCAGCCGGAATTTTTAACACGATCTTGCGGCTGTAAATCTCATTGATCTTTTTGAATTCATACTGAATCTGCGGCGCCACCAGAATGACATCATAGCGGAATCCGTTTTCATAGAGATTTGAGTAGCTGACTGCGCTGAATTCAAAATCCAGCTGAAGATTCTGTGCGGCTTTATTGAGTTCCTGCGCAAAGAAGCTCGTGGTCAGTCCGCTTGTGCATGTGAGAAGCACTTTTATCTTCTGTTTGTTCCGCATGCCTCTCAGGGTGCTGATCATCTCATCGAAAAGGTTCTTCGCATGTTCCTCATTACCAAGCTGGAAATGAAGATAGAATGCATTCTCTCCGTCTTTTTTGGAAGTGATGATCAGCTCGATGATCGCAAGCTCATGGAACACAACACTGCCTGTTGCATAATCTGTTTCCAGCAGCCATTCCTTCTCTCCGGAATCATCAAGTCTGATATCCGCCAGACTATATGAGCGGATATATTCCCTGAATGCTGTCTCGCTGTAGGGTGTTTCGTTTTTGTTCATGATTCTGTTTACTGATGCTGATTACAGCAGACCGACTCTTCTGAAGACCTCATCGACATTGCGCACGTGATACATCGGATCAAAGCAGTCATCGAAGTCTTCTTTGCTTAACAGCGCTGTGACTTCATCAACGGATTCCATCAGATCACGGAAGTTCAGATCTTCCTCCCATGCCTTGATTGCCTGGGGCTGAACTGTGTCATAGGCCTTTTCACGGGACCATCCCTTTTCGACAAGCTTGAGCATGAATCTCTGGGAGAAGATGACACCGTTGGTCAGCCAGATATTCTTTTTCATATTCTCCGGGAAGACGGTCAGGTTTTTGAGGATATTGCCGAATCTGACCAGCATGTAGTCGAGCAGTTCGGTCGCATCCGGAGCGATGATTCTTTCAGCGGATGAATGTGAGATATCTCTTTCATGCCAGAGCGGAATATCTTCATAGGCGGTGAGCATATATCCTCTGAGCGCTCTTGCGCATCCGCAGATATTTTCAGAACCGATCGGGTTGCGCTTGTGGGGCATTGCGCTGGAGCCCTTCTGGCCTTTATTGAAATGTTCTTCCGCCTCGCGGACTTCAGTTCTCTGCAGATGACGGATCTCCATTGCCATCTGTTCAATGGTGGAGCCGATCAGAGCCAGGGTTGCATAATAATGCGCATGGCGGTCACGCTGAAGAATCTGGGTGGAGATGGCGCTGGAATGAATGCCGAGCTTTTCGCACACATAGTCCTGCACAAACGGCGGAATGTTGGCGAAAGTGCCGACCGCACCGGAGATCTTGCCTGCCTCCACATCGGCAGCCGCCGCTTCAAAGCGCTCCTTGTTTCGCTTCATCTCTTCATACCAAAGCGCAAATACCATACCGAAGGTGGTGATTTCCGCATGGACGCCATGGGTTCTGCCCATCATGATGGTATCCTTGTATTTCAGTGCGTTGGTTTTGAGGATCTCCATAAAGTTATCGATGTCCTCACGCAGAATGGCATTGGCTTTCTTGTAGCGCAATCCATAGGCTGTATCGACGACGTCTGTGCTGGTCACACCGTAATGAACCCATTTTTTCTCCTCACCGAGACTTTCGGATACACAGCGTGTGAAGGCAACGACGTCATGACGTGTTTCCTGCTCAATTTCGTGAATGCGGTCAACTGTGAATGCAGCGTTTTTTCTGATCTTTTCAACGTCCTCCATGGGGATTTCGCCGAGCTGTGCCCAGGCTTCGTCGATCAGGATTTCGACGTCGAGCCAGGCCTGGAACTTGGACTGTTCGGTCCAGATGTTTCTCATCACTTCGCGGGAATAACGTTCAATCATAGCTTTCTCCTTTACCCTTTTTTGTATGAAAAAGGCTCTTTTGTGAGCCTTCTTTATTTGCCTAAAGCTTTCGCAACTTTTACCTTGGCATCCTCAATGTCATTGCAGACAACAAGAACAATGGTCTTTCCGTCATTGCTGGTGTCAACAATCGCGTTGGAGATCTTGAAGACCTCCTCCGGAGAATACATCTGGGACAGCGCTGTCTGCGCGGACAGATATTCATCCAGCATCGCCTTGACGGCGTCCGCATTGTCCGTTCTGAAAACACCGACAGTGTCGGAATTCTTGTCAACAGGCAGATATGCGGCGGCATCAGTGACAGGCAGACCTTCATCGCCTTCGCGGGCATTGAAGAACTGTCCGTAAACAACTCTTGTCTTGGCCTCATTGACAGCTTCAGTCAAGCCGAGATCGTTCACAAGTGCCTGTGCGATCTCTGCACAGGTCTGCTCATTCACAGCTGCGCTGCTCTCATCTGCGCCTTTTGCACCGCAGCCCATCAGCAGCATGACAGCCAGTATGCTACTCACAAATTTCTTTAACATAGTTATCCTCCCTTACCACATGACGGGCCAGATAGTCCGCGAACTTTTTGGCGCCGTCAATATTGAAATGCAGTCCGTCCCATACCAGTTCATCCTTGACCAGACCGGTTTTGTCAGTCATCTCATCACTGATATCAATATAATAAATCCGTTTTTCCTCGGCGATCTTTTTCAGCCGGGCATTCTGCTCATTCACGTGCTCCTTGAGCGATGCATCGTCAATGTTGGAAAGGCCTCTTGGCTGATAGTTGAGAATCAGATAAATGCTGTCGTCCGCATGTTTTGTCTGCAGCTCATCAATCACGGCTGTGAATTCTTCCCCCCATGCGTCGAAGTTGTTGTTTCTGATTTCATTGATGCCGATCAGAATATAAATGTTGTTCCGTTCCGTGTCCATGATCAGATCAAACATCGGCTTGTCGCTGCCCTCATCCGGTGCAAGATCATACAGTCTCCACAGACTGATCGAAGTCGTGTACCAGATCTCAGCCCCTTTGTCGCGCAGATCCGTGAACAGATAAAGGCTGCCGACTCTGGAGTCGCCGGCAATCAGCACATCCTTGAAATAGTCATCACTGATCGCAGCGCTTGCCGGAACCGGTTCCGTATAATCATAGTAATCAAATGTTCTGCATGCATATACGGGCGATCCGCTCTGCGTCTCAGTATCCGCGGTTTCAACCGGGGTCTGCTGCGGTGCAGAGCCGCATCCGCTCAGCACGCATGCGCATAACAGTATCTTCAATAGCTTTTTCATTGTCTGAACAGCTCGTCGCTTCCTTCCCCTTCTTCGTTAAAGCTCGGCAGTTCGGGCAGCTCATCAAGGCTCAGCAGCTGGAACGCATCCATGAAATCCGCCGTTACGGAATAAAGGATGGGTCTGCCGGGCGCTTCGCTTCTGCCGCTTTCCTGGATCAGTCCTCTTGCCTCAAGCTTTCTCAGCATCATGTCTGCCCCGACTCCGCGGATCTCTTCAATTTCAACCCGGGTGATCGGCTGTCTGTAAGCAATGATTGCCAGTGTCTCCAGAGCCGCATTGCTTAAGCGTGATTCCTTGTCAATGCTGAAAAGGCGCTTGGCATATTCGTGCACGGATGCTTTGGAAAGAAATCTCCAGGTATCGCCATAATGGGCGATCTCAATACCGCGGGCATCATCAAGATAATATTTCTGCAGATCATCAAACAGCGCCAGGGTTGTCTCTTCATCCGTTCCAAGCGCATTGACCGCCTGCTCAAGGGTCAGTCCTTCGTCGCCGGTCAGAAACAGAAGACCTTCCAGAGCGGCGCTCATGGATGCACGGATCTCATCGGAATCATCCTGCTGTGTTTCTTCCTTTTCAACTTCCAGAGCTTCGCCCAGTTCATCCGCGGAAGATGCCGAACTGCTGACAACCGTCAGACTGTCGCTGATCTCCCAGTCATTTTCCTCGATGTTTCCTCGCTTTGTTTCATCCTGCATGTTTCATATCTCCTCTGGAGAACCAGATGGTGTCATTGTCATCAATCGTGAAGACCAGTGTATGCAGTCTGGCAAGATCCAGCACAGCCAGGAAGGTGACGATGAACCTCTGCGTATCATGGCAGTCATCGCACAGCTGTTCAAAGCGGAACACGTCGGGCAGACGGTCCAGCTTTGCCCTGACTTCAAGCACACGGTCTTCCATGGAAATCTCACGCGCGGTATAGCGGGTTTCAATCGGCTTCATCAGCTGCATCCGCATCATGCACCGGCGCATGGCTTTCATCAATTCGTAAGGACTGCCGCTGTAATGGAAGTCCTCATCCTGTTTCATCCACTGTTCCGTCTCATTGGAAAGCGGACGGCTCATGAGTTTCTGGCGTGATTCATAGAGATGGTTGAGCTCCACACTGGCTTCCTTGAACTGCTGGTATTCAAGCAGTCTCTGCACAAGCCTTTCCCTGGTGTATTCACCATCCTCTTCGGCTTCATCGGCTTTGGCGCCGGGAAGAAGACGCTTGCTTTTATATTCAATCAGACCGGCAAGCTCCGCCAGATATTCTCCGGCGATTTCCAGATGCATCGTCTCCATGGATTTCAGATATGCGATGTACTGATCGGTCAGCACATTCATATCCAGATCCAACAGATCCAGCTGCTTCTCTCTGATCAGATGCAGCATCAGATCAAGCGGCCCGTCAAACTGCTGTGTAACAACCTTGAATTCGTCCATACTCATTAACAGTACGATTATAGCAAAAAACCGCCGATGTAACTACCGTTTCATCAGCGGATTAAAATTGTCAGTTTGCCACGATATTGACGATGCGGTTGACGATTGCGATGACTTTGCGGATCTGTTTTCCCGCGATGAAATTCTGCACGGAATCAAGCTCAAGCGCCATCTTTTCGAGTTCTTCCTTCGGAGTGTCCATATCGACAGTCAGCTTGCCGCGGACCTTGCCGTTGACCTGAACAGCGATCTCAACCTTTCTCTTCTCAAGGGCTTCCTCACTGTAGGAAGGCCACTTTGCATAGGCGATGGTGTCCTCGCCGGTGTATGTGTGGTAGATTTCCTCGCATACATGAGGCGCGATAGGGCTGAGCACCTTGATGAAGTTGATGATCATCTCACGGTTGACCTTCTGCGCTTTGTAGCACTCATTGATGAAGATCATCATCTGGCTGATCGCGGTGTTGAAGTTGAGCGAATCGATATCCTCGGTGACCTTCTTGATTGTGTAGTTGTATACATAATCCAGTTCCGGAGTCTTCTCATCGGTGATCTTGTCGCCGCTTTCCATGCATAAGCGCCAGACTCTGTCGATCCACTTTCTTGCGCCTTCAACGCCCTGCTCACTCCAGGGCTTGCTGGCTTCCAGAGGTCCCATGAACATTTCATAGAGTCTCAGTGTATCAGCGCCATAGACATCGACGATCACATTCGGATCAACGATATATTCCGGATAGCGCTTGCCCATCTTGATACCGTTGGCGCCAAGGATCATACCCTGGTGAACCAGTTTGGCAAACGGTTCCTTGACCGGGACAATTCCCTTGTCATAGAGGAAGTTGTTCCACATACGGCTGTAAAGCAGATGACCGACCGCATGTTCGGGACCGCCGACATAAAGGTCGACCGGCAGCCAGTGCTTCATCAGTTCAGGATCCGCAATCGCATTTTCGTTATGCGGATCAATATATCTCAGGAAGTACCAGGAGCTTCCGGCACTGCCGGGCATTGTGCTGGTTTCGCGCTTTCCCTTATGGCCGTCAATCTCAACATTCACCCAGTCCACAGCCTTTTCAAGCGGTGAAGCACCGGAAGCGGAAGGTTTGTAATCATCCAGTTCCGGCAGGATCAGCGGCAGCTGTTCCAGCGGAAGTGCGATCAGGGAATCATCTTCCAGATGGACGATGGGGATCGGTTCACCCCAATAGCGCTGTCTTGCGAAGATCCATTCACGGATTCTGTAATTGACTTTCTGTTCGCCAAGGCCTCTTTCGCTGAGCCATGCAGTCATCGCATTGATGGCGTCTTCCTTGTTCATGCCGTCCAGGAAACCGCTGTTGATATGAACACCGTCTTCTGTCCAGGCTTCCTCTTCAATATTTCCGCCTTCGAGTACCGGAATGATTTCCAGACCGAATTTCTTTGCGAATTCATAGTCACGGGTATCATGGGCAGGAACAGCCATGATTGCGCCTGTGCCGTATGTTGCAAGCACATAGTCGGAAATCCAGATCGGGATCTTCTTTCCGTTGACCGGATTGACTGCGTAAGCACCGGTGAAGACGCCGGTCTTGTCCTTGTTCAGTTCGGTTCTTTCCAGATCGCTCTTTGTTGAGCAGACACGAACATATTCCTCAACCGCTTCCTTCTGTTCAGGGCTTGTGATCAGAGAGACAAGCTTGTGTTCAGGAGCCAGCACGCAGTATGTGGCTCCGAAAAGTGTGTCGCATCTGGTTGTGAAGACGGTGAATGACTCATCAAAACCGTCCACTGCGAATTTCACATGCGCGCCGATGGATTTTCCGATCCAGTTGCGCTGCATTTCCTTGGTGCTTTCCGGCCAGTCGATTTCCTCAAGACCTTCCAGCAGTCTTTCCGCATAGGCAACGATATCAATGACCCACTGCTTCATGTTCTTACGAACAACCGGATAGCCGCCGCGCTCGCTCTTGCCGTCAATGACTTCATCATTGGCCAGAACCGTGCCCAGCTCCTCACACCAGTTGACCGGCATATCAACGCACTTGGCCAGACCGTCTTTGAAGAGCAGTGTGAAAATATACTGCGTCCACTTATAGAACGCCGGATCGCATGTGGATACTTCCCTGTCCCAGTCATAGGAGAAACCGATGTTCTTCAGCTGTTTTGTGAAGAATTCGATATTAT